>JANOYK010000699.1:0-11976 GCA_031428855.1 Burkholderiales bacterium
GGTTTCAGAGACGGGAGATTGCGCCCATGCGCCATTCAAGGCATCATGCGCGCATGGAACGCACTCGCATTTCCGGCGGCAAGCTCAAGTCAGCCGGCTACGACAAAGACCGGCGTATTCTCGAAGTCGAGATGGCGGACGGGCGAATTGTTGAATACGCCAATGTGGGGGATGAAATCGCGCGGCGGTTTCTCACCAGCGGCTCGGCATGGAGCTATTTCCGCGACAACATCGACGAGGACTTTCCGAGCCAGGTGGTCGGGCGCTCGGCAGTGAAACCCGATACGGCCAATCCGTTCGAGTAGGCTGCGCGGCGCGCCGCAGTGGCCTTCGTAACAGCGCCGGCTGGATTCACCGGCACCGCCTCTGCTGGGCAATTGCCGTATTGCCGTAAGCGGCCAAAGCCGGGCCGCTATACTTCGCCTCTGACTTTTTGCCTGCATTGCAAGGCTTGCAGATGCGCATTCTCGCTCTCGAAACCTCGACTGAATATTGTTCCTGCGCGCTCTCGATCAATGGCGAGACGCGTGCTTGGCATGTGCTGGCGGGTCAGTCGCATTCGGATTTGCTGCTGCCTGCGGTGGCGCGTTTGATGGCGGAGGCCGGGCTGGCGTTTTCGCAACTCGATGCTATCGCCTTCGGGGCCGGGCCGGGTTCATTCACCGGGCTGCGCATTGCCTGCGGCGCGGCGCAGGGGCTGGCGTTTGCACATGACTTGCCGGTGGCCGCTGTTGCCTCGACCGAAGCGCTGGCCGAGGGGGCCGCGCGCGACCACTCTGCCACACGGGTCATCACCGCGTTCGATGCGCGCATGGGCGAGCTGTATCTGGCCGCGTATGAGCGGCTGGGGGGTGAGGGCTTGGGTGCGGGCGACGGCGCGAGCGGGGCTGATGCGAACTGGCGCGAGTTGCTGGCACCGCAACTGGCGCGCCCGGACGCGCTGCCTGTGCTGCCGGCGCGCGCCGCGTGGTTTGGCGCGGGCAGCGGCTTTGCGGCTTACGGTGCGGCGTTGCTGGCAAGCTATGCGCCGCTGCAGATTGACGCGGCTTGCGTGCCGCATGCGGCGGCGGTGGCGTCGATTGGCACCCGCCGTGCTGCGCGCGGCGAGACCGTGGCGGCTGAGCACGCCGCGCCGCTTTACGTGCGTAACAAGGTGGCGCTTGATGTGTACGAGCAGGCGGCGCTGCGCGCGGCCAATGCGCAGCGGGTTGCGCTGGCCGCCGTGAAGGCGGCTGCATGAGCGCGGTGCTCAAACCACAGGCGTGGCAACTGGTGCCGATGACACCGGCCGACATTGCGCGCGTGGTCAGCATCGAAAACACGATTTACGAATTTCCGTGGACGCCGGGCAATTTCAGCGATTCACTGCAAGCGGGGTATCACTGCTGGCTTTGTGTGGACCAGCATGCCAGCGCGCAGCACCCGCTGGCCGGTTACGCGGTGGTGATGGTGGCAGCGGGTGAGGCGCATTTGCTTAACCTGTCGGTAGCGCGCGCGGCGCAGGGGCGCGGGCTGGGCGCGCAACTGCTCGACGCGTTGATGGCTGCGGCACTCGCGCATAGCGCGCACGACATGCTGCTCGAAGTGCGGCCCTCGAACACCGCCGGGCGGGCGCTGTACGCGCGTGCCGGGTTCAACCAGCTTGGCGTGCGCAAAAATTATTACCCGGCCAAAGACGGACGCGAAGATGCGCTGGTGCTGGGGCGGGCGCTGAGCGATGCGCGCGGCCAGGCGGGCGGTGCGGTGCAAGGCGCGGCGTCGAACCCGGCGCGAGGTGCAGCATGAACCGTATCGAGATGCTCAAGGAAATGGGCATTACGCCGGTGTGGGTGCCACGCCATGTGCAGGCGGTGGCGTCTGGCGCGGCATCCGCGGTGCCTGATGCGAGGGCCGCCGCTCCTGCGCGGGCATTGGCACCGGTTGTTGAAACAGCAGGTACACCAGCGGTTGTATCGGCAGGTGCGCCAGCAGTTGGGGCCGCAGTTGCATCAGCAGTTGCACCAGTTTCCGCATCAACCGCATCCCGCAAACCGTTGGTGGGAGCGGTTCCTGCCGGTCATGCGGCCACCACCCGCTCCCACAGCGCCTCTGCGGCCAGTGCACTGTCAAAAATTACTGCTGACCCGGAACGCGCTGCGCTGATTGCGCGCATGGATTGGCCGCAGTTAAAGCAGGCGGTCGCAGGGTGCCAGGCCTGCACGCTGTGCCAGAGCCGCACCAACACCGTGTTCGGCACTGGCGACGAGCAGGCTGACTGGTTGATTATTGGCGAAGCGCCGGGGCAGGAGGAAGACCGCTTGGGCGAACCCTTTGTCGGCCAGGCCGGCCATCTGCTCGACAGCATGCTGGCCGCGCTTGACCTCGACCGCCGCGCCAAGGTCTACATTGCCAACACACTCAAGTGCCGCCCGCCGGCCAATCGCCATCCCGAGCCGCACGAGATGGCGCAGTGCGCGCCGCATTTGGTGCGGCAGATTGAGCTGATCGCACCCAAGGTGATCCTGCTGATGGGGCGCTTTGCGGTGCAATCGATATTGCAGACCGATGCGTCGATAGCGAGTCTGCGCGGGCGGGTTCACCCTTATCAGGGGATCCCGGCGGTGGTGACGTATCACCCGGCCTATTTGCTGCGCAGTCTGCTTGACAAGGCCAAGGCCTGGGAAGACCTGCTGTTCGCGCGCTCGGTGCTGACTGGCCCAGCCGTCAGCGTCGGGTAGGGGCGGCAGTCTGGCACCGGCTTTGCCGGAGCACACCGCCGCCAGGCGCGTTGCGCTGCGCCTCTATTTCTCTATTCCTCCACACCGCTTAGTGCTTGGCCTCGCCAATCAGGTGATCGAGGTTTGCCGGCGGTGGTTGCTGCGGTTCCACCGCATCACCAGCGCCATCGTGCCGGACACGAACAGGCCAAACATCACGATCACGGTGTTGATCGAAAATTCGGCGCGGATCATCAGCGCGTAGAGACCGAGCATGATGAGGATGTTGAGGTTCTCGTTGAAATTTTGCACCGCAATCGAATGCCCGGCAGAGAGCATGACGTGGCCGCGATGCTGTAACAGCGCGTTCATCGGCACCACGAAATAACCGGCCAGCGCGCCGATCAGCACGCACAGCACGTAGGCCATCGCGGTGCTGTGGATGAACACCATCAGCATCACGACAAATCCCATTGCGACGCCAAATGGCAGCACCTGGAGCGATTTTTTGAGCGGCACGAAGCGCGCCGCCGTGACCGCGCCAATCGCAATGCCGACCGCCACCACGCCCTGCAAAATCGCGCCCTTGTCGAGCGGCAGGCCGAGCTGGGTCTCGGCCCATTTAAGGACGATGAACTGCAGCGTGGCCCCGGCCCCCCAAAACAGCGTGGTCACTGCCAGTGAAATCTGGCCGAGCTTGTCTCTCCACAGGGTTTTGAAGCAGTGCACGAAATCGGCCACCAGCTTGACCGGGTTGGTGGACTGGCGCGCATAGCGTGCGCCGGTATCGGGAATGTACAGATTGAAGACCGCTGCGATGACGTAAAACAGCGCGATGACCACCATTGCCGCCTCCGGCGCGCTGTCGACGCCCTCGAAAAACAGCACGACGTCCATTGCCAGCAGCGCGTCCGATACCTTGGGGTTAATCAGCAGGCCGCCCGCCACGGTGCCGAGCACGATGGAGGCCACCGTCAGGCCCTCGATCCAGCCGTTGGCGATGACCAGTTTTTCAGCTGGCAGCAGTTCGGTGAGGATGCCGTATTTGGCAGGTGAATACGCGGCGGCGCCGAGGCCGACCAGACCGTAGGCCACCAGCACCACGTAGTAATCCTCGGCGCTGTAATGCGTGAGGTATTCAGAAAACAGCAGCAGCATGCAGCCGGCAATCTTGATCGTATTCGTATAGAACATGACCGTGCCCTTGGGCCGCGAGTCGGCAAACGCGCCGACAAACGCCGCCAGCGCGACGTAAGAGACGGTGAAAAAAAACTTCAGCATCGGGGTGACTTCCGGTGGCGCGTCAAGTGTGACCAGCAGCGCAATCGAGGCGATCAGGAGCGCGTTGTCGGCCAGCGACGAGAAAAACTGCGCCGCCATGATGGTGTAAAAGCCCGGTTTCATTGTTTACGCTGCGTGGTGTGAGCCGTTTGGTTTATGCCGCTGCTTATGCTGCTGCTTTACGCCGCTGCTCTATGCCGCTTCGTATGCTGCATGCACTGAAAGTTGTCTCTGTCATTTTGACGCAGCCGTTGAGTGGGGTCGTTTAGAATCGGCCCATGTGACGGCTGGCGTGGCGAAGCGGATGTTGGCAGCAACGCGGCACTGTTCTGCCGCTGTTCCGCCACTGTTCCGTTCCGGCCACTTTGTAGTGCCCGCTTTATAGCATGAACACTTGCTGCTGCCGTCCGCTTTCACCACATTGAAACTGGCCCGGACGCATCTGGGCAAACCCGCTGCCAGTGCCATTCTCCGGACTGTCTCGCCGTTCCAGCCGTTCCCGCCGATCCGACCCGTCCAACCCGATTCCTGCCAGATCCACCCCAGATTCAGCCAGTCCCCCACCTTCTGCCCGGTTCAGCCGCTCCACCCCGCACCCATGCCCCGCCCAATTCGTGTCCGCATCGATCCCGCTGCCCTCGCCGCCAACCTGGCGGTGGCGCGCGCGCGCGCGCCGCACTCGCGCGTGTGGGCGGTGGTCAAGGCCAATGCCTACGGCCACGGCCTGCTGCGTGCAGCCGAGGCACTGCGCTCAGCCGATGGTTTTGCCCTGCTCGATTTGAACGAAGCGGCGCGCTTGCGCGAAGCCGGCTTTGCCCACCCGGTGCTGCTGCTCGAAGGTATTTTTGACGCGCACGATATTGAAACCGTCGATGCCCTGCACCTGACGCCGGCAGTGCATTGCCGCGAGCAAATCGATTTGCTCGAAGCGGCCTCGGCCAGCAGCCATTTGCGCCGCCCGCTGGATGTGTACCTCAAGGTCAACAGCGGCATGCACCGGCTGGGTTTTTCCGGTGAGGCGGTGGCCAAGGCCTATACCCGTCTCAAGGGGTTGCGCGGGGTCAAATCGATCACGCTGATGACCCATTTCGCCGATGCCGATGGCCCTACCGGGGTCGCCGCGCAAATGCACGCGTTTGATGCCACCGCCGGCGCGTTGGCGGGCCATCGCAGCCTCGCCAATTCGGCGGCGATTTTGCGCTTCCCCGCCACCCATGCGGACTGGGTGCGGCCCGGCATCATGCTCTATGGCGCGTCGCCGTTTCCGTTTTTTGACTCTGGGCCGGCTGCGGGCGCGGGTGCGGCGCAAGCAGCGGGGCAGGGCGCGGATCAATCGGCGCAAGCGCTCGGCCTCACACCGGCCATGACACTCACCTCCGAACTGATCGCGGTGCAAGACTTGAAGCGCGGCGATGGCATTGGCTACGGCTATATCTACCGCGCTCCGCACGACATGCGCATCGGCGTGGCGGCATGCGGCTATGCCGATGGCTACCCGCGCCACGCGCCCGGCACCAATGAGAGCGGCACGCCGGTGCTGGTCGGCGGTGTGCGCACCCGCACCGTGGGGCGGGTGGCGATGGACATGCTGTACGTTGATCTCACGCCGGTGCCACAAGCCGGCATCGGCAGCCGCGTTACGCTGTGGGGCGAAGGCTTAAGCGCGGATGAAGTGGCGAGCGCAGCGGGCACAGTGCCGTATGAACTGATGTGTGCATTGGCGGCGCGCGTGCCAGTGCTGGACTGAGAAACAGCGTTAGAAACCGATTTAAAAAACTGAGCGCCAATGAAAACAAAAACCGGCAAGAGCGTCTTCGTCTGCAACGACTGCGGCGGCGAGGCGACCAAATGGCAGGGCCAGTGCCCCCATTGCAATGCCTGGAATTCGATGCTGGAAATGAAGGTCGATGCCTCGAAATCCGCTCCCACCAACCGTTTCAGCGTGTCGTTTGCGCCGCTGGCGGGGGCGGCTGAAGTCAAGACACTGTCCGATATTGAAGCGCGTGATGTGCCGCGCATCAGCACCACGATTGAAGAATTTGACCGCGTGCTCGGCGGCGGCATGGTGCGCGGCGGGGTGATCCTGATTGGCGGTGACCCCGGCATTGGCAAATCAACGCTGCTGTTGCAGGCGCTGGCCGGTTTGTCGGCCACCCGCAATGTGCTCTATGTGAGCGGCGAAGAATCGGGCGAGCAGATTGCGCTGCGCGCGCAGCGCCTCGGTCTGGCTGCGCCCGGCATGAAGCTCTTGGCCGAGATCAGTCTGGAAAAAATTCAGGCCACCTTGCTCAGCGAAAAACCCGAAATCGCGGTGATCGATTCGATTCAGACGCTCTATTCGGACGCGCTCTCGGCCGCACCCGGCTCGGTGTCACAGGTGCGCGAGTGCGCGGCGCAACTCACCCGCATCGCCAAAGCCACCGGCGTCACCATTGTGTTCGTCGGCCACGTGACCAAGGAAGGCACGATTGCCGGGCCGCGTGTGCTCGAACACATGGTCGATACGGTGCTCTATTTCGAGGGCGACACGCACTCGTCGTTCCGGCTGGTGCGCGCGTTTAAAAACCGCTTTGGCGCAGTCAATGAGCTGGGCGTGTTCGCCATGACCGACAAGGGCTTGAAGGGCGTCTCGAACCCGTCGGCGCTGTTTTTGTCGCAGCATGAGCAGCCGGTGCCAGGCTCGTGCGTGATGGTGACGCAAGAAGGCACGCGCCCGCTGCTGGTCGAGATACAGGCGCTGGTGGACGATGCCCATGCGCCCAATCCGCGCCGCTTGTCGGTGGGCCTCGAACCAGCGCGCCTCGCCATGCTGCTGGCCGTGTTGCACCGGCACGTGGGCGTGGCGTGTAACGACCAGGACGTGTTCATCAACGCAGTCGGCGGCGTCAAGATTGGCGAGCCGGCCGCCGACTTGGCGGTGTTGCTGGCGATTGTGTCGTCACTCAAGGGCAAGCCCTTGCCCAAGGGGCTGGTGGTGTTTGGCGAGGTCGGGCTGGCCGGGGAGATTCGCCCCGCGCCGCGCGGGCAGGAGCGCTTGAAGGAGGCCGCCAAATTGGGCTTTACGCAAGCCTTGATTCCGAAAGCGAATGCGCCGCGCCATCCGATTCCGGGTCTGGAAGTGATCGCGGTGGATCGTGCGGCTGAGGCGCTGGCGCGGTTTCGTTGAGCCGCATTAATCGGAATGGCGCTTACTTAAAAAAAATCCTTTAGAAACAACGGGAGGCTTGGCAGTAGTCTTAGATGGAATTTGCGCCGCATCAGAAGCTCTCTGACAGAGTGAAGCATCGATCAAGTACCGCAATCGTTTACGCGCTCCAAGAACTCGGTGCAAATGCCATGATATTTCAACGAAAGACCTCTTAAGTAAGCGCCATTCGATTGAAGCGCAATGGCTGCCAAGGCTGCGCGCGCGCCACCGGAAACAGCCGTTCAATCAGGGTGAAGCACAGTACGATGGTGACGATCGGCCAATAAATCGCCCAGACGGCGCTGACCAATTGATAAAGCCAGGCATCAAGGAAGTGCAGGACGCCACTGCCTGGCATTTATGTCACCTTGGGCGCGGCGCGCACGATCGCATTGCGCACCAATTCAATATGCTCGCGCAAAAAATACACGTGATTGGAAAACGCCAGCGGCAGGCGGATGCGGTTGACCTGATCTTCGATCCAGTCGAGCCGCTCCAGATAGCCCGGCAGTTTGGCCTCGGCCGGGTTGTTGCGCAGTTGCCCTTCGAGAAATTTCAGCTCGCCATACCAGTGATAGACCTTGGCGCGGATGCGCCATGAATACACGGCTGGCGCGATGCGTGTGACCGGAATCAGGATCGCGAGGATCGGCAGCAGGATGAAAAACATGCGGTCGACCCAGGTGGCGGCCCAGAACGGCAAATATTTTTGCAGGAACGGCGGCCCCGATTTGTAATAGCGCGCTGCGTCCGGGCTGAGCGCGATTTCGGTGTCGCTGCCGAGCGGAAATTCACGCTCTTTTTGCAGCAGACTGGCGTTGCCATGCACTTCTGCAGTGGCCCTGAGCAGCAGGGTGACCAGCGCCGGGTGCAGATCGGCGCGGGCCGCCAGTTTCACCGTGGGCGCGAGCAATTGCACGTCTTCGGCGGGGATGTTGCGCTCCAGATCAAAACTGCCATGCGGCAGGGTGAGCCGGTGCAGGAACGGGAAATTGCGGATCATGGCGTCGGCCTGATCGAGATTCATCAGTGCGATGCCGGGGGTGGCGAGCAGTTGCTGGATGTGGGGCGTGTCGAGCGTGGTCAGGAACAGGGCGGCGTCGGCGCGGCCTTCGAGCAGGGCGGCGGCGGCGTTCGCGCCCGATAGCGGCAGCAGGGTGGAGTTGGTGTCCGACACGCCCGAGGGCGTGAGCAGACGCAGCGCCAGCGTGCTGGTGCCGCCGCCGGTCACACCTGCGGCGATGCGGCGGCCTTTGAGTTCGGTCAATTTGGTAGGGAGCGTGGCGGCGGGCGCGTGGCCGCCTCTCACCGTGCCGGGCGCATGAGCGCGGGTTCTGTTGTGGTGCAGACCACCTGCCGCATTCGCGCTGCTATTGGAACCAGAACCGGAACCGGCTCTGGCGCTTGCCACGCTCAGCGGATCCGCTACCCGCACAAACACCCACAGCGGCTCGTAATACATGCTGCCGAGCGAAACCAGTTTGTCGGCAATCTCGGGGCTGTTGCCGTCGCTCACCATGCCACCCTGGAGGAAACCGGCGTGGATGCCGCTGCTGTCGTCGAGCAGACGCGCAAGATTTTGTGCGGCACCGCTGGAGGGGTGCAGCACCAGCGTCACGCCATCGTGCGCCAGCACTTTTTTGTAGCGCTCGGCGTAGAGCGTGAAGGCGCCTTCGTCAGCGCCGGTGCTGATGTGGATCGTGTTTGGCGGCGCCGGGTTGACGTATTTGAAGCCGAGCGCGAGCGTGATGGCACAGGCCAGCAGCACCATCCAGTATTGGGCAATAAAGTCGCGGGCGTGTTCGCGGTAGAAGTCTCGGGCGCGCTGAATCATGCGGCTATTTTTGCATAGGCGGTGGCAGAACCTGCTGACGGGCTTTAGCGCCGCACGGTAACCGGCTTATAACCGTTGGTGGGAGCGGCTTTGCGGTCGATGGTCGGGCCGGTGCCGACGCGATTGGGCGCGCCAAAATGGTACAATGCGCGTCTACTCCTGCCTCTGGGGGCTGCCGCTGGCACCGCTTACGCTTTTAGCGACAGCCGCCCGCCGCGCTCCACCCAAATGAAACCCGTAGTTGCCCTGGTCGGCCGGCCCAATGTCGGCAAATCGACCCTGTTCAATCGTCTGACCAAAACGCGTGATGCGCTGGTCGCCGACATTCCCGGCCTCACGCGCGACCGCCATTACGGTCACGGCCGGCTCGGCACCAAACCCTATCTGGTGATCGACACTGGCGGGTTTGAGCCTGACGCCAAGAGCGGCATCGTCAGCGAAATGGCGCGCCAGGCGGCGCAGGCGATTGCCGAGGCCGACGTGGTAATTTTTCTGACGGATGGCCGGGCCGGTGTGACTGGCCACGACCACACCATCGCTGAAATGCTGCGCAAGGCCGGTCGCAATGTGCTGCTGGCGGTGAACAAGACCGAAGGCATGACCACCAGCGGTGTCGCCAACGAGTTTTACGAACTCGGTCTGGGCGACCCCTATGCGATTTCTTCCGCCCACGGCGACGGCGTGCGCGAACTGGTGGAACTGGCGCTGGAAGCTTTTCCGGAGGCGGCTGACAGCACCGATGCAGTCGAGAAGCGCCCGCGCCTGGCCATTGCAGGCCGGCCCAATGTCGGCAAATCGACGCTGGTCAATGCCTTGCTCGGCGAAGAGCGTGTGATCGCGTTCGATCAGCCCGGCACCACGCGTGACGCGATTGCGATTGACTTCGACTGGCACGGCAGGCCCTACACGCTGATTGATACGGCCGGCCTGCGGCGGCGCGGCAAGGTGTTCGAGACCATCGAAAAATTCTCGGTGGTCAAAACGATTCAGGCGATTGAAGACGCCAACATCGTCATCCTGGTGCTCGATGCGCGCCAGGACATTTCGGACCAGGACGCCCATATTGCCGGCTTCATTCTCGAATCAGGCCGCGCGCTGGTGGTGGCGGTCAACAAATGGGATGGGCTGGACAGCTACGTGCGTGAGCGCATCAAGGCCGATGTGGCGCGCAAGCTGCAATTTTTGTCGTTTGCCAACCTGCACTTCATTTCGGCCACTGAAAAGCAGGGCATTGCCGGGCTGATGAAGTCGGCCGGTGACGCTTACGCAGCAGCTACCACCAAGCTGGCCACCCCGAAAATTACCCGCATCCTGCAAGACGCGGTGGCTGTGCAGCAACCGCCGCGCGCCGGCATGACGCGCCCCAAAATGCGCTATGCCCACCAGGGCGGCATGAACCCGCCGGTGATCGTGATTCACGGCAATTCGCTTCAGCATGTGCCGGACAGCTACAAGCGCTACCTCGAAGGGGTGTTCCGCGACGCCTTCAAGCTCAAAGGCACGCCGCTGCGGGTGCAGTTCAAGCACAGCACGGCCAATCCTTACGCGGGCAAGTGAGCAGGCAAGTGCGCGGGCGGGTGCGCCGGGAAAAGGCTGTTACAGGGTGACGCGGGCTGTTTGCGCCGGCTTCAAAAAAATGACACCGGGGTATTGCATTCGGCTGGGAAAAGCGCAATATGGCGTGGTGTGGAGCTTTGAGACGGCGTTATCCACACCATTTATTAATCTATAAAAGCAAACGAAGGGCCAAATCATGAGCAATAAAGGGCAAATGCTACAAGACCCGTTCCTCAATATTCTGCGCAAGGAACACGTGCCAGTGGCAATTTATCTGGTGAACGGCATCAAACTGCAGGGGCAGATCGATTCATTCGATCAGTATGTTGTGCTGCTTAAAAACACCGTTACCCAGATGGTCTACAAGCACGCGATTTCGACTGTGGTGCCGTCGCGCCCGGTCGTAATGAACCTTGAGCAGGGCGACGCCTGAATCCTTGCGCCGCAGCCGCGCGGGCAAGCCGCTTTCGCTTCTGCTCGTGCTTTTGCTGCCGCTTGCGCCTTGGCAGCGTAGCAGGCTGGCGGCGCGGCGGGCCCGCACGGTGTGACGCTGAGAAGGACTTCCGCGCCTGACCGGCACGGACCGGTTCGTGCTCGACTCCTATCAAAGCAACGCGGTTACCCGCCCCCGGCAGGCCGCCGGCCCATTGAGCAACGCGGTGCTGGTGGCGCTCGACTTCGGCGAGCGCAGTTATGCCGATGCGGCCACCGAGTTCCGCCAGCTCTGCTCCAGTGCGTTGCTCAAGGAAGCGGCTTTGATTGGCGGCAAACGCCAAAAACCTGATCCGGCCTTTTTTGCCGGCAGCGGCAAGGTGCAGGAAATCTCGGCAGCAGTCGAGCATACTGGCGCGGGCCTGGTGGTGTTCAACCACATGCTGTCACCGGCGCAGCAGCGCAATATCGAAAAAGAGGTCAAGGTGCGGGTGATTGACCGCACCACCTTGATTCTGGATATTTTTGCCCAGCGTGCGCAAAGCCACGAAGGCAAGATTCAGGTCGAGCTGGCGCAGTTGCAACACCTGGCTACGCGTCTGGTGCGCGGCTGGACCCACCTGGAGCGCCAAAAGGGCGGCATCGGCCTGCGCGGGCCGGGCGAGACCCAGCTCGAAACCGACCGCCGCCTGCTCGGCATCCGTGTCAAGCTTCTGCGCGAAAAGCTCGCCAAATTACAGCGCCAGCGTAAGGTGCAGCGGCGCGCGCGCAGCCGCGGGCGGGTGTTTTCGGTCTCACTGGTGGGCTATACCAATGCCGGTAAATCGACCCTGTTCAATACGCTGGCCAAAGCCGGTGCGTATGCCGCCGATCAGTTGTTTGCCACCCTCGACACCACTTCGCGCCGGGTGCATCTGGGGGAGGGGGACCTGCGCGGCGGACAAATTGTGGTGTCCGACACGGTAGGGTTCATCCGCGAATTGCCGACC
>JANOYK010000700.1:0-5152 GCA_031428855.1 Burkholderiales bacterium
AGGCCGGGCAGACGCGCGGGGGCACCTTCGGCGAAGCGCGCCTCGACCACCAGATTGCCGCCCTCGACATAGCCGATCTCGCGCAGGCGCTGCATGAACGCGGCGTAAAAAGGGGCACCGGACGCTCGCTTACTCTGCGCCAGGTAACCGATGCGCCAGGTTTTTCCGGCGGGCGGGTTCACCGCTTGTGCGAATGCAGCGAGTGGCGCCGTGGTCACACCGGCGCTGAGGGCAATCATGAGTTTGCGGCGGTGGTTCATCCGGGATGCTTTCTGACAGGGTTTCAGCCGGGCAGCATAACGTAATTTCCCGCCTCTACAACGCCGTCAATTCCTGCACCGTCAGGCCGGTGAGCACGGCGACGCGCTCGATGCTCAGGCCGTCAGCCAACAGCGCGGCAGCGATGGCGCGGGCCTTGGCGAGCTCGCCTGATGCCATGCCCTCAGCGAGGCCCTCAGCCTTGCCTTCAATCCGGCCCTCGGCCTTGCCTTCCGCCAGGCCATCTGCCCTGGAATCAGCCAGCGCACTGATCTCAATGCGCGCCCGGTCGAGCGCGATGTGATAGCCATCGAGTTCGGCCTCGGTGAAACCGCTCTGCTCAACCAGATCAAGCGCCTCGGCGATGTCCCGATCCTGCGTCAGCGCCGCATGAATCACTTGCACCGCCTCCTGGCCCACCTCGCGAAGAAAGCGCAGCCACAGGGTTTGCAGGCGTTTGCCGGAGCGGTTCTCCGGCCTGAACTTGGGCAGTTCAATGAAAACGAATTCCAGCCCCTTCAAGGTCTGCTGCGGCTGCACGACGTTGACGATCTTGTAGTGATGGTAGTAATCAGGCGCAGCGCCTGCCGCTGCACTTGCCACCCGGTCCGGCAAAAACCGGCTGTTGATGATCGCCAGCGCATACACCGGGCGCAGTTCGCTGTACGCCTGCCCGCTCTTGAGCTGCTTCACATAGGCCTGGCTTGCGCCGAACACCATGCGCTGCTCAAAGCTCGCGCTCCACATCATCTGCATCTCGACGATGAAAATGCGGCCGTTCTGGTCGGTGCATTTGACATCGACGATCGAATGCTTGAACAAGCCGGGAATATCGGGCACCTGTTCGGGCGTCAGGTATTCGAGGGATTCGATCTGGCCGTCGTCAGGCAGCGGCAGCAGCGCTACAGAGATAACAGCCGATGCCGATGCCGGAATTCAAACAGGCCACAAGCCTGAAACTCGCTCGCACCAAGGCTTACAGGCCATCGTGTGCTGAAGATACGCATCCACCAAGGGTTTGGGCCGGGTGGCATAGTACGAAATTCGTTCTTTAACAATCCAGGAAGTCAAGGGCGGCAGGAAGCCGTCCGATTCCCCGCCTGTCATGGCAGGGCGGTTACACCACGGCGCGAAGCGTGATCCCGGGAGTGACCAATAATTGACCTGGAAGCATAACGCCGTCCATCGTGCGCCCGTTCACTCGATCACCTGGTCCGCTCTGATCAGCAGCGATTGCGGCAGCTTCAGACCGAGCGCCTTGACGGTCTTGCCGTTGATCAGCAGTTCAAACCGGGTCGGTTGCTCGACCGGCAGATCGGCGGGTTTCGCCCCTTTCAATATCCGGTCGACATACGCCGCCAGCTTGCGGCCCCGGTCGCGCACATTCGCCGCATAGGAGAGCAGGCCGCCCGCCTCGGCAAACGCGCGTCGCGCAGACATCGACGGCAAGCGGTGCTGCAGCGCCAGTTCGATGGCGCGTTGTGGCGGCAGGCTCGTCTGCACGATCACCGCATCGACGCGCAGTTTGGCCCACGTTGCGAAGGCGGCCGCGTAGTCGTCGACACCGCGCACCAGCGCCGTCCGGATCTCGATGCCGGTAACCACGCCGGCATTCTCAATCTGCCCGACAAATGTCTTGGTGAACGGATCTTTCGCGTTGGCCAATACCCCGACGCGCTTCGCGCCCGGCCGCAACTCGCGAACCAGCTCGAGCATTTTGGCGCTTAGCTCAGCGGTCAAGCCGGCTACTCCGGTGATATTGCCGCCCGGCCGCGCCAGGCTGGTGACGATGCCGCTACCGACCGGGTCGGCTGCCCCCATCACGATCGGGATGCTGCTGGTCGCCTGCTTGGCCGCCAGCACGCACGGCGTTTGAAACGCGACGATGACATCCACCTTCAGACGCACCAGCTCCGCGGCCAGGCCGGGCAGCGCATCGATGTTGGCCTGCGCCGAGCGAAACTCGATCAGTATGTTCCGGCCTTCGACCAGCCCCAGTTCACGCAACCCGTCTTTAAAGTGGGCGTAATTCTGCTCCCAGTTGGCCTGCACCAGCACGCCGATGCGCCAGGGTTTATCAGCGGGTCTCGCGGGCTGTTGCGCGAGGGAGGCGAACGGCGCCACCAGCGTGCTTGCACCGGCGGCGATGAGGAGCGTGCGTCGTGTTGTCATTCGATCACCTTTTCAGCGCTGATCAGCAGCGCATGCGGAATCTTCAGGCCCAGCGTCTTGGCGGTCTTGCCGTTGATGAACAACTCGATGATGGTCGGTTGCTCGATCGGCAGGTCGGCCGGCTTTCTGCCCTTCAAAATCTTGTCGACATAGGTCGCCGCGCGCCGGTGAAACGCGGCGATGTCCTGGCCGTATCCCATCAGCACGCCGGCCAACACATGCTCGCGATAAATGCCGATCACCGGCAGCCGATGCCGGGCTGCCGCCGCCGCAATCTGCTTCCCCAATCCGGCGAACACCGCATCGCCGGCCACGATCACGCCGCTGCCACCACTGCCAGCCGCGCCCCCTGCGCCCTCGCGCCGCACCGACGCAAAGGCCCGCTCGATCTCGTCTGCCGTGCTCGCCGAAACTGTCGACAGGCGGATCTTCAGTATCTTCGCTGCCGTCTGCACATTCTTCACCAACGCCGCGTGGCCGCTATTGCCGGGGTTGACCAGCACCGCCACCCGCGCCAGCTTGGGCACCATCTCGGCCAGCATTTCGAGATGCTTCGGCGCCAGATCAACCGCCATCGCCGACAGCCCCGTGACGTTGCCACCGGGCCGCGCAAAACTGGCGGCAAAACCACTGCCGACCGGATCAATTGCGGCGGCGATCACGATCGGGATCGATTTGGTCGCATCGTGCAGAGCGCGTGCCGCGCCGGTGCCGTAGGTGACCAGCAGATCCGGCCGCGCCTGTACCAGTTCGGCCGCCAGCGCCGGCAACTTTGCGTATTCCCCCCCGGCAAAGCGCCATTCGAGCGACAGGTTGCGCCCTTCGACATAACCGAGATCGCGCATGGCGCGCACGAACGCATCGACGTTGCCATCGGGCTGCGCGGCGCTGGGGCGCACACCCGCCCCCAAAAAACCGATGCGCCAGGGCTTCCCCGACGGGTGGGCCGGTGCCTGTGCGAACGATGCGAACGGTGCAGTGAGCGCACCGGTGCCAAGGGCCATGATGAGTGTGCGGCGCTGGTTCATGTGAAGTCCCCTCTGAAATACGCTGAAGAATGGCTTGTACCAAGGGTTTTGGCGATGCGGCAATAATGCATGAAGGCAGTCTTTGCGCCAGACAAGCGGCATGCACCGCAACCGCCATCCGCACCAGGCACCAATGCGTCATTTACGCACAGCCGGGCCACTGGTGAAAGTGAATATTCACGCCAGGCAGCGCAGGCGTGCGGTGTATCATAAAAGCCATTTTCATTTGTTCTGGACTCGACATGGAACCCGCCAAAGGCGTCAAATTGCGTGTGCGCCAAGCTTCGCGCGTGAGCGACGCCGAACGCAAAGCAGCATATGAGCTTTGGAAAAACACCCCTGCGTTTCATCGCAAGCTCCAGTCCGGACAGCAGGGCATCACCGACTGGCTGCGCGCCGAACGCGACGGCCTGAATCACTGAGTCGGTGCTTGACGCGAGCGTTGCTCTCGCGTGGTTTCTCACTGACACCGAGCCGCGCGAACGTTTTGCCTTCGGCGTGCTTGAAGAAATGCTATCGGGACGCATGGAAGTGTGGGCACCGCCGAGCAGGGGTTGCCGCTGATCACGCTCGACCATGGCATGCGCGAAGCCTGCGAGCGCGCGGGCGTGACGGTTCAATTTCCTTAATACCGGTGTGTGCCATGCGGCCGCAGGCGATGCGCGCGGCGATGATTCATTCAATCACCCGCTCCGCACTGATCAACAACGACTGCGGAATTTTCAGACCCAGTGCCTTGGCGGTCTTGCCGTTGATCACCAGTTCAAACCTGGTCGGCTGCTCAACCGGCAACTCACTTGGTTTGCGGCCTTTGAAAATTTTGTCGACATATGTCGCTGCATAACGGAGCATGTCTTCCAAACTGCTGCCGTAGCTCATCAGGCAGCCGGCCTCGGCATACATGCGGTCGGCCGCCATGGACGGCAGCCGGTGCTTCAAACTCAACTCACCGATCTGATCTTTTTGTTGCTGGAACAGCGGGTTGAGCGACACCATCACCGCGCCGGTCTTCGCGTCGCGTTTGATGGATGAAAACGCGGTATCGATTTCCTGCGGTGTGCTGGCGTCGATCCGCTTTAGCGAGACACCAAGTTTGTCCGCAGCGGTGCGGAGTCCGTCGAAGTAGCGGAGAGTGGGTGCTGCACTCGGGTTTACCAGCACGGCTAACTGTGAAATTTTGGGCACTACCGGCGCCATCATGGCGAGCAGCATTTCGAGGCGTTTGGGTCCGAGATCGGTTGTCATGCTCGATAAGCCAGTGGTATTACCTCCAGGTCGCGCCAGACTTTTGACCAAGCCGAAGCCGACTGGGTCACCGGGGCCGACGAAGACCAGGGGAATCGCGCTTGTGGCCTGTTGCGCTGCCTTGGTCGGAATCGTTCCAAAAAGCACGATCGCATCAACCTTCATTTGCACCAATTCAGTTGCGAGCACGTTGAGAAGCTCTGGCCGGTTCTCGGCATAACGGTATTCCATCGCAAGGTTTTTGCCCTCGACATAACCCAACTCGCGCAGGCCGCGTGCGAGGGCGCCCTGAAAATGGGCTTCGATCGATATCGGGCGTCCGTGGTCGGCGAGGAACCCTAAGCGCCAGACTTTTCCCGGCGGGCCGGCAGGAGCATTCGGCTGTTGCGCCAACGCATCCATGCTGTTTGCCAGCGTGTTGACCAATACGCCCGCGCCAGCCGCCACAC
>JANOYK010000701.1:0-1796 GCA_031428855.1 Burkholderiales bacterium
CTGTCGGTGATCGCCCGCGCCAAAGGCTCGGACGCCGGCAGCGGTGCTGATTGGCTCTACACCTACCTGCGCACGTTCTACCGCGATTCCGCGCGCGAGACCGGCTGGAACAACCTGGTGTTCAACAACGTCGGCATGCCGCATGTGTTGTACGAAATGCAGGGCGAGCAGCGCGCCGTATTTGCCAAAGTGCCTGATCCGCACGACAAGGCCAAAACGATGGAGGTGTTTGAGAAATTCGAAATCACCAAGCCGGGCACGTTGAACAAGCTTGCCTATGACCAGGCGATGGGCGATCTCACCGGCTTTCTGGTCTGGATGGGTGAGCCCGATGCCGCGTTTCGCAAACAGCTTGGCGTGCTGGTCCTGATTTTCCTCGGGCTGTTCCTGCTGCCGTGCGCGTGGTGGCTCAATCACTCGTACTGGAAAGACCTGCACTGACATCGGCCACAACCGGCGGCCAGGCCGGCGCGGCTTGGCTGCGCCGGTGTATGCGGTACCGGTCCTGGCCCCACTGTTTTTTTCGCTGTTCACGCAGGGGTGTAACACCTGCCCCTCAAAGTATCAAGCACTGCAAAGGCTGCACACATGATTCTCTATTCGGGTACCACCTGTCCGTTTTCGCACCGCTGCCGTTTCGTCCTGTATGAAAAAGGCATGGATTTTGAGATCAAGGACATCGATCTGTTTAACAAGCCGGAAGACATTTCGGTGATGAACCCGTATGGGCAAGTGCCGATTCTGGCCGAGCGCGATCTGATTTTGTATGAATCGAACATCATCAATGAATACATTGATGAGCGCTTCCCGCATCCGCAGTTGATGCCAGCCGACCCGGTGATGCGCGGCCGCACGCGCCTGTTTTTGCACAATTTTGAAAAAGAATTGTTCTGCCATATCGATACGCTCGAAAAAGGCAACCAGAAGCAGCGGGACAAGGCGCGTGAGCGCTCGGCCGAAGTGCTGACCCAACTGGCCCCCGCGCTGGCCAAACAAAAATGGATGCTCGGCGAAGATTTCTCGATGCTCGACGTGGCGATTGCGCCGCTGTTGTGGCGTCTGGATCATTACGGCATTGACCTGCCGCGCCAGGCCGCGCCGGTGCAGAAATACGCCGAGCGCATCTTCAGCCGACCGGCGTTTTTTGAAGCGCTGACGCCGTCTGAAAAGGTGATGCGCAAGTAATTGTGCAGCACGCATGGCCACTTCACGTCACGAGCCCCCGCCACCGGCCGCGCCGGTGGTATCGACCAAGCCCTATTTTCTGCGCGCCCTCTACGAGTGGTGTACCGATAACGGCTTCACCCCCTACATCACGGTGGCGGTTGATGGCAGCACGCGGGTGCCGGTCGAATTTGTCAAAGATGGCCAGATCGTCCTCAACATCGCGTTCAGCGCCACCAGCAGCCTCAAGATCGGCAACGATTTTGTATCGTTTGCGGCACGCTTCGGCGGCGTCGCGCGTGACATCGTGGTGCCGATTGAGCGTGTCGCCGCGATCTATGCTCGTGAGAACAGCCACGGCATGGCGTTTGAGGTAACCGAGGTGGCTGGGGTGCAGCATGACGCAGCGTCTGGTACCAAGGCAGATGCAGCGCCGTCGGCCGCAGCAGAGCGTCCGCCGCGCGGCGGCAAGCCAAAATTTACCGTAGTGAAATAGGCGCGGCGAGCCGTAAAATACGGATGCGGTGGTTGGTGTGCGCTGGTGTTCGCTGGTGTCAGTTGGCGTGCTTCACCACAGCCATCCGTGAATGGCAACCTGGATTCTGAATACCCTGCCGGTTTAGCTCAGTTGG
>JANOYK010000702.1:0-8886 GCA_031428855.1 Burkholderiales bacterium
TACGCGCAGGCCGCCTGCCTGGCGCTGCAACAGGTGATGCGCGCCGACCCGCGCGTGGTGGCGCTCGGTGAAGACCTCGGGCGCGGCGGTGTGTTCGGCCAGTATCGCGGCCTGCCGCAAGAGTTCGGGCCGGAGCGCATCATCGACACGCCGATTTCGGAAGCCAACATCATGGGCGCGGCGGTCGGCATGGCGCTGGCCGGTTTGCGCCCGGTGGTCGAAATGCGGGTGATCGATTTTGCGCTGTGCGCGATGGACGAGATCATCAATCAGGCGGCGAAGAACCGCTACATGTTCGGCGGCCAGGGCCGGGTGGCGCTGGTGGCGCGGATGCCGATTGGCATCTGGTCGGCGTCGGCGGCGCAGCACTCGCAATCGCTTGAGGCCTGGTTCGCGCACATGCCCGGTCTGGTGGTGGTCACGCCCGCGACGGCGCAAGACAACTACGGCCTGCTCAAGTCATCGCTGGCCTCGGGCGATCCGGTGATTTACATGGAGCACAAAGAGTTGTGGGGCGTCGAGGGCGAGGTGACGGCGGGCCTTGAGGTGCCATTGGGCAAAGCCAATCTGCTGTGTGAGGGCAGTGATCTGACTATCGTTACTTGGTCGCGTGGAGTGGGCGTTGCTCTGGAAGCGTTGTCTACCAACGGTTTTCAAGGCATGTCTCCGGAGATCATTGACCTGCGCACCTTGTGGCCGTGGGATCGTGACACCGTGTTGAAGTCAGTTGCCAAGACTGGCCGCTTGCTGGTGGTGCACGAAGCGGTGCAGGTGGCGGGCTTTGGCGCGGAGATTGCCGCGAGCGCGGCCGAGGCCACCGGCTGCAAGGTGCGGCGGCTCGGCGCGCCACGTATACCGGTGGGCTACGCGCAAGTGCTGGAGAACGAAGCGCGGCTGACACCGGCGAAGATTGTGGCTGCGGCCGAGGCGCTGATGAAGCAGTGAATCACGGGTGCCTTGGACTAAAATTGCCCCACCTTATTTCAAAAAGTTAACGACTGGAGACCCCATGAACATGTCCGTCACGTCAAAGCGCCGCACTTTCATTCAAGGCACCGCCGCCGCCGGCGCGCTTGCCGCACTCGGCCGCCCCGCGTTTGCCCAAACCGCCGAGTTCACGCTCAAGTGGGCCAACAACATTCCGGTCACGCACCCGTCCAACATCCGCACCCGTGAAGCGGTCGAGGCGATCAAAAAAGAAACCAATGGCAAGGTGGACATCCAGGTATTCCCGAACAACCAATTGGGCGGCGACACCGACATGCTGTCGCAAGTGCGTTCGGGCGCGATTGATATTTTTCCGCTGTCCGGCCTGATCCTGCAAACCCTGGTGCCGCTGGCCGGCATCAATGGTCTGGCGTTCGCGTTCAAAGACTATCAAACCGTGTGGTCCGCGATGGACGGTGAACTCGGTGCCTTCATCCGCGCCGCCGTGGCCAAGGTCAATCTGCACACCTTCGACCGGATTCTCGACAATGGCTACCGCAACATCACCACCTCGACCAAGCCGATCAACACGGCTGACGACTTGAAGGGCTTCAAGATCCGCGTGCCGGTCAGCCCGCTGTGGACCTCGATGTTCAAGGCGTTTGGCGCAGCACCGACCGGCATCAACTTTTCAGAGGTGTATTCGGCGCTGCAAACCAAAGTGGTCGAGGGTCAGGAAAATCCGCTCGCCATCATCGACATCGCCAAACTCTACGAAGTGCAAAAATATTGTTCGATGACCGGTCACATGTGGGACGGTCAATGGGTGCTCGCCAACGGCCGCCGCTGGGCCGGTTTGCCCAAGGAGATTCAGGCGGTCATCACCAAGCACATCACCGCCGCCGTGATGGCGCAGCGCGACGACATCCGCCGCCTCAACAACGGCCTGGAAGCGCAGCTCAAGGCCAAGGGCATGATCTTCAACTACCCCGATGTCAAATCGTTCCGCGACGCACTCTCGAAGGCTGGTTTCTACAAAGAGTGGCGCGAGAAGTTTGGCAACGAGGCAATGGCCAAGCTGGAAAAATATTCGGGCAAGCTCGGCTGATTGTTGATGCTCCCCCAAGCCCGCGCCGCCCGCACTGCATTGTGCTGGCAGACGCGGGCTTTTTATTGTCTGGCTGCGGGCGGGGTCTATGGCTGAGAGCCGCTCCCACCAAGGGTTTGGGCCGGGGTCTGGTTTGGAGGGCCAGATCGGGATCCGGTCCGATCTTCGGTCCGCACCGCGCCCGATTCTTGCCGCCGAGTCGGTGACCGAATTGGGTAACGAGGTGCGCGGTGCCGTGCTGGTGGCCGGCTCGCATGGCGGTTTAATCGCCTCCTATCTCGGTGCCAAGGCGGGCGCACACGCGCTGATTCTCAACGATGCCGGCATAGGTCTTGATGAAGCAGGCGTGGCCGGCCTGCCCTGGCTCGACGCCATTGGCGTGGCGGCGGCCACCGTGTCACACACCAGCGCGCGGATTGGCGACGGAGCCGACAGCCTCGCGCGCGGCGTGATCTCGCGTGTCAATGCCCACGCAGCGCGCGCCGGGGTTGCATCAGGCATGAGCGCGCGTGCTGCGGCAGAACATTTGCGCGACGCCGCGCCACCGTTCGCTCCGCCGCCACCGTATGCGGAAGGGCGCTGGCACCTCGCCACGCGCAACGGCATTGAAGTGTGGGCGCTCGATTCAGTCGGCAAGCTGGTGCCGGAAGACGCCGGCCGCATTCTGCTGATCGGCTCGCACGGTGCGTTGCATGGCGGGCGGCGTGATTCGGCGCTCAATCTGCACGGGGTGCCGGTGGCGGCGCGTGCCGCGCTGTTCAACGATGCCGGCGTGGGGGCGGATGGCGTGGGTATCACACGCCTGGCGGAGCTGGATGCGCGTGGGATGCCGGCGGCGGCAGTGAGTCATGCCAGCGCACGCATTGGAGATGGGCGCTCGATCTGGCAGACCGGTGTGATGTCGCACGTCAATCAGCGTGCTGCACAGAGCGGCGCACACGCCGGGCAATTGGCTGCGGATTGGATTCGCTCGCATTTCACCTGACCTGATCCGCAGCGTGCGCGCGCGCGCGGGAGAGTAGGGCAGGGGAGGCGCTTACGCCGCCAGCGCCACACTGGCCAGCACCTCGGCCCGCACCTGCTCGGTCAACTCGGCCTTGAGCGCGACAAACGCGGGCGAGGTTTTGATCGAGTAGTGGCGCGGGTGCGCAAATGGCACCGCGCGCTCGAACTTGATGCGGCCCGGGCGCGCGCTCATCACCAGCACGCGGCGCACGATACCAGTGTCGCCGCAGCCGAGCGTGTAGGCCGCTTCGACCAGATCGCGCCGGGTGTTGCCGGCCACGACGGCGATCATCAATACCAGTTGAAAAAACGAGCCGATGAAAATGAGCGACAGTTTTTGCGCTTCGCCAATGCCGGCCCACAGGATCAATAGCGGAATGAAGGCCGAGGCAGGCAGATAGCGCGCAAACGAGACGAACGGTTCAAACAAGGCCTCGATGGGTTTGTAAGCACCCATTGCCACGCCGAGCGGCACTGCCAGCACAGCAGCAATCGCAAAGCCGCCGAACACGCGCCACATGGTCATGCCGATGTCTTCGGCGAAGCCCATTTTGGTCAGCAGCATCCAGCCCGACTGCACCATCATGACCGGGTCGGCCAGAAAGGTTTTGGAGACGAAACCGCTCAATGTGACTGCGGCCCAGACCGCGACAAACAGCACGAAGAAGGAAATGCCAAGCCACACGCGGGCGCGCCGGGAGACTGGCTTGAGAGGTGTCATTGCGCTGGTACGGGATGCGCCTGATGGCGCTGCATGGAACTCTGCATGGAATTGGCCCGCAGTATCGCCACACCGTTACGAGTGAGTAAACAGTCAAATGTCGGTATCAAATGTCCACGTCAGTCAATCCACAAACAAGCCATCTCGCCACACGCAGCGAACTAGCGCCACCCCGCCCGGTCCACCACCCGCTGCGCCGCCGGCGTGTGCTTGCCATACACCGCCGCACCCAGCTGGTCGGCTTTGAACGGGCCCAGCGCCATCAGCGCTTCGTTCTTGACTGCCACGCTTTTCACCACCGGCCATTCGTTGTTGCCGTCAGCAAAGTAGGCTTGCGCGCTGTCGCTGGCGAGATACTCCAAAAATTTAACAGCGGCCTCGCGGTGGGGCGCATGGCGTGCCACACCGGCACCCGAGATATTCATGTGCGCGCCCCAGCCGGCCTGGTTCGGCCACACCACCCCCACTTTTGCCATCGCCTCGCGGTCTTCTTTTTTTGCCGACTTGATAAGGCGCGCGAGGTAGTAGGTGTTGGCGAGCGCCACGCCGCACTCACCGGAGGCCACTGCCAGCACCTGGTCGGTATCGCCGCCGACCGGCTTGCGCGCAAAGTTGGTCACCACACCGCGCGCCCACGCTTCGGCGCGCGCCTCGCCCAGATGCTCGATCATCGACGCCACCAAGGAGAGCATGTAGGGGTGCGAGCCCGGGCGCGTACACACCTTGCCCTTGAGCGCCGGTTCGGCCAGTGATTCATAGGTGGCAGCATCGCTCGCCCGCAGCGAGGCCTTGTTGTACACAATCACGCGTGCGCGGCTGGAAAAACCGAACCAGTGGCCTTGTGCATCGCGCACCTCAGCCGGAATCCGCGCGTCCAGCGTGCCGGACTTGACCGGCGCAAACAGGCTGGCCTGCTGCGCCTGATGCAGGCGCGCCGCATCGACAAACACAATCACGTCAGCCGGGCTGTTCGCGCCTTCGCGCTTGACGCGCTCGATCAACTGATCGTCGTCCGCTTCGATCCGGTTGATCTTGATGCCGGTTGACTTGGTGAAGTCGGCGTACAGCGCCTCGTCGGTTTGGTAGTGGCGCGCCGAATACAGATTGAGCACGTTGTCTTGTGCGACGGCAGCGGGCAGCGCGGCCGCGCAAGCCAGCATGAGGGCGATGGATTGCGTGATAGTGGAGAGGTTTTTCACAATGTGGGGCGCGTCGCAGCGCTAAATTTTGATAATGGGAATTATTATCAATAAAAGGACTGTTGTCAACAAGAATGATTCCCATTGGTTCCGTCTGATGCCCACCGGCCATCTGCGACACTCTGAAGACGGTGCGACGGCAATGAGGACGGCAAGTGGTGTGGCAATTAATGTGGCAAACAACGTGTCAATTAACACAATTGATAATCATTATCAATTGTGTTACATTGATAGTCAATGGCTGCCGTCACTATTTTTCGCCCTGCCGGGCGCGTTCGCTACACCAGTTTTGGCGTGGCGGTGCTGCTGCATCTGATGGCGCTGGTGCTGTTGCCGGCCATGTCATCGCCATCAGTGCCGCCCGCCAAGCTGACCGTCATGTTGAGCAATACGACGCCGCCTGCTGCATTGGAGGCGGCTCCTGCTCCGGCACCGGCCGCGCCAGCCAAACGGATTGAGCGCACTTCCGCTGTCACGCCGGATAGGCGAGCGCCGCTGCAGCCAGCGCAGGAGCGCATGGTGCGCGTCAGTGAAGCTGTGGCTCGGGCAACAGAACCTGCGGTTGCGCAGTCGTCAACGCATACGGCTGGGCCGCCGCTCGCTGCGCAGACGGCGGCGTCCGCCCCATCCGCACCGGCTGCTGCCGAAACACGCGCAGTGCTATCGACGCCATCCAATAGGGGCGCAAGCTATTTGAACAATCCGGCACCGGCTTATCCTGAACTGTCGCGGCGCACTGGTGAGCAAGGGCAAGTCCTGTTGCGGGTGCTGGTGGATATCAATGGCAAACCGTCGGTCGTCGAGTTGCGTGCTAGCAGCGGCTCAGGGCGTCTTGACCGCTCGGCGCTGGACGCGGTGCGGCACTGGAAATTTGTACCGGCCACGCAGGGGGGCGAGATGATTGCCGCCTGGGTGACGGTGCCGGTTGTATTCAATCTCACAACGCCGTCATGAATCCGCTGTCATGAATCCGCTGTCATGAATCATTTGGCGGTGCGTTGACAGCGTGGCGCGCCGCCGCTATTGGCTATCAAGCCAGCTTTGCATCACACCGGAACATTCCGGATTTCAACCGCAAGCCAGCCAGGGCGCACGCTCAAGCCAGCCAGCATTCAACCAGCCCTTTGCGCCACCGCAAAGGAGCACAGGAGAACTGTATGGCGTTTCATCCGCACACCCGTTTGGCTGTCAATATTCTGGGGGCTGCAGTCGCTGCGGTATACCCGCTCACGCATTTTGCGCAAAGTCTGCCGCCGGACACGGCGCTGCCTGCGGTTACTGTGGAGGGGCGGGGCGAGCGTGCCGATGGCCCGGTGCCAGGCTATCGCGCCACCCGCTCGTCCACTTTCACCAAGACCGATACGCCGTTGAAAGAAGTGCCGGCTTCGGTGAGCGTGATTCCGCAAGACCTGATGAAAGATCAGGCGATGCAAAGCCTGGGTGATGCGTTTCGCTACGTGCCGGGTGCGTCAACGCATCAGGGCGAAGGCAATCGCGATCAAATCATTTTGCGCGGCATCAGCACCACCGCCGATTTTTATCTCGATGGGGTGCGCGATGATGCGCAGGTGATCCGCGATCTGTATAACCTGCAGCGGGTCGAAGTGCTCAAGGGGCCGGCCGGCATGGCGTTTGGGCGCGGCGGCGCGGGCGGGGTGGTCAACCGGGTGACCAAGCGTCCGGAATTTGGCGCGGTGGGAGAGGCGGGCTTGTCGGTCAGCAGCCATGACCAGCGCCGCGGCACGCTCGATGTGGGCAACAAAATCAATGACGCGGTGGCCGTGCGCTTTAACGGCATGGCTGAATCGGCCGGCAGCTTTCGCAACGGCGTATGGCTCAAACGCTACGCACTCAATCCGGGTGCCACCTATATGCTGGGCGCGAACACGGCGCTCACCGTCAGCTATGAGCGCGCCTACGACCACCGCACGGCGGATCGCGGCATTCCATCAAGCTTTGGTGCGCCTTACAGCACTGACCCCGGCATGTTTTTTGGTAACGCCGGCCAGAGCACGCTGCGCAATCAGGTGGATGGTGTATCAGCCGTGGTAGAGCACGACTTCGACAACGGCTGGCAGTTGAAAAACACCTTGCATGTGACGCGCTACGACAAGTACTACCAAAACATTTTTCCAGGCTCAGTGGTGCTCGCCAACAACACGCTGACGCTGTCTGCCTACAACAATCTCAATCAGCGCCAGAACACCTTCAACCAATTCGACCTCACCACCAAGCTGACAGCGTTCGGTGTTGAGCATGTGCTGCTGGCCGGGATGGAACTGGGCCGCCAGGACAGCGCCAACAAGCGCAACACTGGTTTCTTTGCCGGCAATCTGACGGCACCGGTGGTGCCGGCCAATGCGCCGTTTGCCAGCGTGCTCAGTTTTCGCCCGAATGGCACCACCGATGCCGACAATAAAATTCGCGCGAATATTTTCGCTGCTTATGTGCAGGATCAAGTGACGTTATCGAAGCAGTGGAAACTGCTGCTCGGTCTGCGCTACGACCGCTTCGCAGTGGACTTCGACGACCGCCGTCAGCAGGCCAACACGCCCATCGTCGGCATCAACCGCACTGATACCGGCGTGAGTCCGCGCGCCGGCCTGATCTGGCAGACGGACCATCGCTCCACCTATTACGCCAGTTACAGCTATGCGTTTCTGCCGTCGGCCGAACAGCTTGGCATCAGCGTCACCAATGCCGGCCTCGCGCCTGAAACCGCCAAGAACTACGAGCTGGGCGCACGCTGGGATTTGCTGCCGAAGTTGACCTTGTCTTCTGCGCTGTTCCGCACTGACCGCGACAACGTGCGTGTCGCCGATCCCGCCAACCCCGGATTTTTCATCCCCAATGGGCAACAGCGCACGCAGGGCGTCGAGGCTGGTTTGCAAGGCGATATCACGCGCGCCTGGCAGGTGTATGCCGGTGCCGCTTTTCTCGATGGCCGCATCACCAAGGGCATCACATCTGGGGGCACGATTCCCGGTGTGGCGGGTGCGGTGGTCCCGGCGGGACGGCGGCTGCAACTGGTGCCGCAGCGCTCGTTGTCGCTGTGGAACAAATTCGATCTTGGCGAGGGCTGGGCGGCCGGGCTGGGTGTAATCCATCAGTCGTCCGTGTTCGCCTCCACCAGCAATAGTGTGACGCTGCCCGGCTTTGTCCGCGCCGACGGCGCGCTGTACTACAGCTTCGCGGGCGGCAAGACGCGGCTGGCGCTCAACGTAGAGAACCTGTTCAATAAAAAATACTTTCCCACCGTGGATGGCGACAACAACATCAGCCCGGGCGCGCCGCTCAATGCGCGCTTGACGCTGACTACACGGTTTTAATTCAACTCTGGATCCAATATGGGTCTCACCGGGCGGCGCTGCCATCCGGTGACACCGGGCACTCACGCCGTCAGAATCAGTTTTCCCTGCGCGGTGATGCGCAGACGGTAGATGCGTTGATGGTGTTCAATCATGATTTCACGCGCACTGCCAAACAGATCACGGCTGCGCAGCGCCGGTATTACTACAGCCGCCGGTGCCGTACTGTCTTGCATGGGACGCGCAGGCGAATTGGCCACTCGCTGACGAACGGTGTGCATTGCGTTAATGAACAGTCGATGTGAACAACAGAGATTGCGATGCAGACTGGACTCGCGTTTACTTCCAGCCCGCGCGATCGATAATGCGCTGCGCCAGCGGCGTGTTCTTGAGCATCGCGCCGCCCGGCACATTGACATGGGTGCCGTAGCTCGATTGGTTCGGCCAGATCACGCCCACGTTCTTGACGATCTCGACATCTTCAGGTTTGGTGGACTTAGCGATCCGCACCCAGTAATAAGTGTTGGTCAGCGCCACGCCGCATTCGCTGCTGGCAACTGCCTTGATCTGGTCGTCACCGGCCTCAATGCGGTTGATTTTGATGCCGGTGGCCTTGGT
>JANOYK010000703.1:0-10100 GCA_031428855.1 Burkholderiales bacterium
GGCCATCGCTCCGCTCAAACCCGGCTACGCTCCGCCAAAATCATCGCCGCTGCCTTCTCCGCAATCATCATCACCGGCGCATTGGTATTGCCCGAGGTAATCGTCGGCATCACGGACGCATCGGCGATGCGCAGGCCTTCAATGCCGCGCACGCGCAGGTGCGCGTCGACCACTGCGCTGTTGTCATCGGCGCGCCCCATTTTGCAGGTGCCGACCGGGTGAAAAATCGTGGTGCCGATGTTGCCTGCGGCCACCGCGAGTTCTTCGTCAGTCTGGTATTGCGCACCGGGCAGGAATTCTTCGGGGGTGTAGGGCGCTAACGCCGGCATGGCGGCGATCTTGCGTGAGAGCTTTAACGCGTCGGCGGCGACTTTGCGGTCTTCCGGGGTCGACAGATAGGCGCAGTGGATTTCGGGTTTGTCTTCAAACCGCGCGCTTTGGATGCGCACGTGGCCGCGTGAGGTGGGGCGCAGGTTGGCGACCGATGCGGTGAAGGCGGGGAAGGGGTGCAGCGGGTCGCCGAATTTGTCGAGCGAGAGCGGTTGCACGTGGTATTGCAGGTTGGGGGTGGCGTGCTCGGGTGATGAGTGGGTGAAGATGCCGAGTTGCGATGGGGCCATCGTCAACGGGCCGGTGCGTTTGAAGGCGTATTCGAGTCCCATTTTGGCTTTGCCCCAGAGGCTGTTGGCCATGGTGTTGAGGGTCTGGATGCCTTGCACTTTGTAGGCCAGGCGCAATTGCAGGTGGTCTTGCAGATTGGCACCGACGCCTTCGAGCGCATGCACGAGCGGAATTTGATGTTGTTGCAGCAGCGCGGCGGGGCCGACACCGGAGAGTTGCAACAATTGCGGCGTGCCGATGGAGCCGGTGGCGAGGATGGTTTCCGAACGTGCCAGGGCGCGCCATTGCACCGTGTCTTTGTAATGCTTGCTCAAAATTTCAACACCGGTGCAGCGCTTGCCGTCGAACAGCAGGCGGGTGGCGCGCGAGTGGCGCACGATGCGCAGGTTGTCGCGCAGTTCTTCGGGTTCGCCGCGGATGAAGGCTTTGCCGGCATGCCAGCGCACGCCGGTTTTTTGGGTGACTTCAAATTTTCCTGCGCCTTCGTTGTTGCCCTGGTTGAAGTCGTCGGTGTAGGGGATGCCGGCCTGATGCGCGGCTTCGGCGAAGCGGTCGAGGATGGCCCATGACAGGCGCTGTTGCTCGACGCGGATTTCGCCGCCGGCACCGTGAAACGCGGAGGCGCCCTTGTAGTGGTCTTCGTGGCGCTTGAACAGCGGCAGCACGCTGTCCCAGTTCCAGGAAGCGTCACCGGTGAGGGCGGCCCATTCGTTGTAATCGCGCGCCTGGCCGCGCATGTAGACCATGGCGTTAATCAGCGAGCAGCCGCCTAAGCCGAGGCCGCGCGCGTAGTGGATGTCGCGGCCATTGAGGCCGGGGTCTTTGGTGGTGCGGTACATCCAGTCGGTGCGCGGGTTGCCGATGCAGTAGAGGTAGCCGACCGGGATGTGGATCCAGATCCAATCGTCTTTGCCGCCCGCTTCGACCAGCAATACCTTGTGGGCCGGGTCTTTGGAGAGGCGGTTGGCGAGCAGGCAGCCAGCGGTGCCGCCGCCGATGATGATGGTGTCGTAGGTTTCGGTGTGCATGGGGGAATTGTAGGGGCGGGTGTGCGGATGGGGCGTGGCGGAGTGGCTGGGTACTGCTGGTATTGCGGCTGCTTTTGGGCGCTTTGGGGCGCTTTGAGAGGAGCGGCGCGCGTTACAACTTTTTACCACTTGGAGACGGGGGATTCCGTATCATGCGTCAACTCGCTGTATACCCTCGCGTTAACTGGACATCATGAAACGTCTCGCCACCATCATCGCTTTGACTGTTCTCGCCGCCGCCCAAGCGGTGTGGGCGCAGCCGCGTCCCGGCGGGCCCGGGGGCGGGTCTGGTGGCGATGCCAATGCGGATGAGCGGCGCGCCGAGCGCCAGCCTTATCGCCGCGATCAGATGGAGCGGCGCGGGCAACAAGGTGAGCGCGGCCAGCCTGATGGCCAGTCCGGCCGCCAGCGCATGACGCCGGAAGAGCGGCGTGCCTTGCGCGATCAGGTGCGCGATCACGGACGCGATATTTATCGCGATCCGGCCAAGCGTTGATGCGGCCATGCTGCGCCGTCTTGCTTGTGCAGCTTGGGTGACGGGTGCGGCCAGACTGGCGAGTGCGGTTGGGCTGACTGGTGCGGTTACGCTGGCTGGGGTGTGTAGGCGAACTTGTGGGTTGGGGTTTGTCGGATTGATTGCGCTGTTGCCAGCGGGGGCGGCGCAAGCCGTGCCGCTCGGCACAGACGATGCCAGGCATTTACTGACCCGCACGGGTTTTGCGCCGCCGGAGAGCGAGGTTAAAAAAGTGGCTGCGTTGACGCGTGAGGAGGCGGTCGAGCGCCTGTTGGCGGCAGCGGCGTCATCGTCTGTCTCCATGCACGCTGATGCGCCAGCCTGGGTGCATGAAACGGTCGAGCGCCCGGCGCGCCTTGGGACGATGAGCGAAGACGAGCGCCGCGCGTTTCAACAACGCGAAGCGCTGCGTAACTTTGAACTCAAGACCTGGTGGATGACGCAACTGCTGCAAACGCCTGCGCCGCTGGTCGAGCGCATGACACTGTTTTGGCACAACCACTTTGTATCGAGCGCGCAAAAAGTGCGTTCGCCGCAACTGATGTACCGCCAGAACCTGCTGCTGCGCCAGCATGCCCTGGGCAATTTCGGCGCATTGCTGCATGCCGCCGCCAAAGACCCGGCGATGCTGATCTATCTCGATGCCGCCACTAGCCGCAAGGGCCAGCCGAATGAAAATTTTGCGCGTGAGGTGATGGAGCTGTTCACCCTCGGTGAAGGGCATTACACCGAGAGCGACATCAAGCAAGCGGCGCGCGCCTTCACTGGGTGGAGCGTGGACCGTGATGACAATGCCGCGTTTGTATTGCGCCGCATGCAGCATGACGATGGCGTCAAAACCGTGTTCGACCGTAGCGGCAATTTTGATGGCGATGCGGTGCTCGACATTCTGCTCGCGCAACCGGCTGCCGCCGAATTCATTGTCAAAAAAATGTGGCGTGAATTTGTCTCGCCCGATATTGATGCGCCCGTGAATCAACGCGAAATTGCCCGCATCGCCAACGCGTTCCGCGCCAGCCGTTACGACATCCGGACTGCGCTGCGCGGCATTTTCACCTCGCCGCGTTTCTATGCGCCTGAAAATCGCGCAGCGTTGGTCAAAAGCCCGGTTGAGCTGGTGGCCGGCACAGTGCGCCAGTTTGGTATCCGCTATACCGACCCGCTGCCGTTTGCGATGATCGCCGCCGGCCTCGGGCAAAACCTGTTCGCGCCGCCCAATGTGCGCGGCTGGCCGGGTGGTGAGGCCTGGATCAACAGCACCACACTGCTGGCGCGCAAGCAGTTTGTCGAGCGCATGTTTCGCGTCGATGAGATGCGCGAGCTGGCCGGCGGCGTGCCGTCCGCGCTGGTGATGACGCCGGCACCGGTGATGACCTCTACTCCCGAGGCCGTGATGCGCCGCGCGGAATTGGGCCCGGTGGCCAATGCCGGCCGCATCGGGCAGGAAGGGCGTGAGCGTTTCCAGCGCGCGGCGGCCGGAATTGAATTTGACAGCGGCGCATTTCTCGCGCAATTCGCCGGGCAGCCGTATGGCGTGATCCGGCGCGCGGTGTTGCCGGCTGAGCCGGCCACGCCGCCGGGTGCAGAGTTGAGCGCGCAGGCGATGCTCAAGGCCTTGATGCTTGACCCGGTATATCAACTGAAGTAAGTGCAGCCAAATCAGTGAGCGCGGCCATGAACAGACGCAGATTGTTAAAACTCGGTGCGGCCCTGCCCGTGTTGACGTGGGGCGCAGCGCGGGCGCAGCCATCCGCAGCAAACGCTGGGCCACTCGCAGCGCAAGCGCAGTCATCGGCAGCGCAAGCGACGCCGTCGACCGCGCACGCCCCGCCAGCAACGGCGTGGCCCGGCAACTTGCTGATCCTGATCGAACTCAAAGGCGCGAACGACGGCCTCAACACGGTGGTGCCGTTTGCCGACGCCGCCTACACGGCGCTGCGTCCGCGCATCGGCATCAAACGTGACGAAGTGGTGCAATTAAGTGAACGCACCGGGCTGCATCCTGCGCTCGCACCGCTGCTGCCGCTATGGCAGGGGCGCCAGATGGCGATGGTGGAAGGCGTCGGCTACCCGCAAGCCAATCTGTCGCACTTCCGCTCGATTGAAATTTGGGATACCGCTTCAAACGCCAATGAGTATTTGCATCAGGGCTGGCTCGCGCGCGCGTTTGCCGCCAGCCCGGTGCCACGCTCTTATCTGGCCGACGGCGTGGTGCTCGGCAGCAATGAGATGGGGCCGATGGCGGGCGCGCCGCGCAGCGTGGCGCTGGCCAATCCGGATCAGTTTGTGCAGCAGTCCAAATTGATTGGCGGTGAATCTGGCGCAGGGATGCAAACACCGGTGCGTCATGGGAGAGCGCCTCAGGGAGCGCTGCAACACCTGCTCAAGGTGGAATCAAACATTGTCGAGGCTGCCGCTGGGTTGAACCGCCGCTTCGCTTTTCGCACCGCGTTCCCGGCGGGCCCGTTCGGCAATCAAATTCAGACGGCGGCGCAGATCGCGGCCAACCCGGCGGGCGTGGCGGCAGTGCGCCTGACGCTGGGTGGCTTTGATACACATCAAAATCAACCCGGCACCCACGCCAATCTGATGCGGCAACTGGGCGAGGGCGTCGCAGCGCTCAAGAGCGCGCTCGAAGAAATCGGCCGCTGGAACAATACGCTGGTGATGACCTATTCCGAATTTGGCCGCCGCCCGAAAGAGAACCAAAGCAATGGCACTGACCACGGCACCGCCGCGCCGCAATTGTTGTTCGGCGGACGCGTCAATGGCGGGCTGTATGGCCAGCCGCCCGCGCTAGCGCGCCTCGATGGCAACGGCAACCTGCCGCACGCAGTCGATTTCCGCGAGCTGTATGCGACGGTGCTCGAGCGCTGGTGGCGCATCCCGGCGCAGGGTTCACCGGGATATCAATCTGGATCGCACGCCATTTTGGGTGGCCGCTTTGCGCCGCTTGATCTGGTGCGGGCCTAAGCGTCAGCGCGTTTTTCCCAGACCGCGTATCCGGCGTCAGCCTGCCAGCATAAAAAAAGCCAGCCCAAGGGCTGGCTTTTTCTTGCGCTGGTGGCGTATTTATTTTTTGGCGGGCGCTGCCATTGCCAACACCCATTTGGCAAGGGTTTTGGATTCGGCCTCGCTCACAGCCGGATTGGCCGGCATTGGAATCTGGCCCCACACTCCGACGCCGCCGGCGCGAATTTTGGCAGCGAGTTTGGATTCGGCATCCTTGTCAGCCTTGTACTTGGCGGCGATGTCGTTATAGGCTGGGCCGACCAGCTTCTTGTCGATCTGATGGCAGGCCAGGCAGGCTTTTTGTTTGGCCAACTCTTCGTTCGCCAAGACGGGTGTGGAGCCGAGCAAGGCAAGGGTGGCAACTGAGGTGGCAACGGCGGAAAGCACTGAGGCGGCGATGATTTTCACGGAAGAAAGCTCCTGAGCAGGGGTGGTGAAGTGTTGGAAAAAAAATGCAACGAAAAATTGTAGCTGACCGCGACACAACGCGGCGGCGGCGGCTTTGGTTGACGGCTTGATGGGTGGCGGCTTTGGATGTCTGTCTGGTGTCTGCTTGATGCTCGCCTGATAGGCCGCTTGATACTCTGCTTGATGCCCAGCTTGATACTCCGCCTGATACTTCGCCGGATACTTCGCCGGATACCTGCTTGCCACGCGTTTGATGCGCGTTTGATTCCGGAACAGCAGTGAACTTGGCTACAATGCGCAGATCGACATCGCATCAGGAGAACGACATGTCCATCTGGATTTTGCTCATTGGAATCATTTTGGGCGGGTTGAAACTGGCCGAGATTGACCCGGTGGCAAAACTGTCCTGGTGGTGGATATCGATTCCATTTATTGTGGTCGTCGTGATCTGGGAAGTGCTGACGCCCTTGCTGGGGCTGGACAAGAAAAAAGAGCACGAAGCGGAGACCAAAGCGAAAGAAGCGCGCATGGCAAAAAACCGCAGCGGCCGGCCCGGCGTGGATATGTAACCCAGCAGTGAACCCGCGGTAACCCAGCGGCAAATCAGCGCACCATTCACAAAAACAATCGGCTCAGCGCACCACCCATAAAAACAAGCGGCTCGATTTTTCGATGCCGACGATCTTGCCCGGCGCATTGACCACGATTTCGCGTTCCGGTTGCCAATCGCGCATGCCCCAGTCGTGCGACACGATGCGGGTGCCGGCTTTGAGTTTGAGCAAACGCGGTTTCAGCATCTCGTTCACATCCGGCAGCAGGTAGAGCGTAATTACCGACGCCTGGGTGAGGTCGGTGTCGAACAAGTCCTGCACTTCAAACCGGGTCTGGCTGGCCACGCCTTCGCGTGCGGCGCTGGCGCGCGCGATCTGCACCAGACGCGGGTCGATGTCCACCCCCAGGCCGGGCACGCCAAAGCGTTTGGCAGCGGTGATGACAATGCGGCCATCGCCCGACCCCAGATCGATCAGCGTGTCACCCGCGCGCATTTGCGCGAGGTCGAGCATCGCATCGACCACGTTTTGCGGGGTGGTGACAAACGGCGTGTCGATCTCTTTGCCCGCGTCAATCGATTGTGCGCTGGTGATGGCCGGCAGAGTGCCGGCCAGCGCGGCCAGCAGCGTGATGAGCGCGCCGAGCGCACTGCGGCGGGTGCGGTGGGCGAGGTGGGCTAGGCGGGAAGCACTACGGCAGGTGGTCTGCCGGGTGAAGCTGGGAGTGTTGAGCGATGGCATGTGTGTGATGGCGAGTGAGGCGGGAGGGTGAAAGAAATGCCGGGTGGTATGCCCAGCGCGCAGCGCAAGCGGTTTTACGGTGTCGTATCGATCCACTATGGCGCGCTGCCACGCGGCGTGCCAAACAACTGCGCCCAATAAATGCCCATCGGGCTTTGCAGATTGACCGCATAAGCCACGCCCATTTCGGTGAACTGCGGGCTCATCAGGTTGGCACAGTGGGGCGGGCTGTCGATCCAGCCCTGTACGGCGGCCTCGGCCGTGGTTTGCCCGGCGGCGATGTTCTCGCCCACCGCGCGCCAGACATAACCGGCGCGGGTGGCGCGTGCGGCGGGCTTGCTGCCGTCGCGTCCGTCGTGGCTGAAGTAGCTATGCTGGGCCATGTCGGCGGCGTGCAGCAGGCCGGTGCGCTCGAGTTTGCCGTTCCACTTGAGCGCGCCCGTGGCGGCGAACGGCTTGTCACCGCAGGTGCGCGCTTCGCGCCGCGCCAGATTCACCAGCGCCAGCACGCGCGCGCCGATCGTGCCGGCCTGTTCGGCGGACGGCGGCGCAAACGGGCTGGCCAGCACCAGCCATGTTTGCGGCTGCGTGCCTGCAAACCGTTGGTACAGGCCGATCTCCTGCCAATCAGCGGAGGTGATCTGGCTGCAGTAGCGCTGTTCAATGAAGCGCGCCAGTGCTGCCCCTGATGCGACGCCGCTGACCTGCAAAAACATGGAGCGCGTGGCGCGGTAACCGGTGCCGCGCAGCACCTCGGTTAACGGCCGGCCGGTGCTGCCGGCGTTGCGTGCCAACTCGGCTGCTGCCGCGTCTAGCTGTGGGTGGGTAGCCAGCAACGGCCGTGAATGGGATGGCATTGATGTGCCCGCTTCCGCAGCCGGATTGGGTGCCGGATGAATCAATGGAGCGGCGGCGGTATTCGCCTTGGCACTGTCTGGCGCACACACCGCGCCTGCGCGCATGGCGTTGAGGGCCGTGATGGAGACAGCCGCAGCGGTGGCAGCATCATCGGCCACCACGCGCGGCGGGTGGGCGGCTGCCAGAGCGAACGCCAGCGCCAGGGCCGCCAGCGTCAAAGGATGTGTCCAGGTCATGAGTTTCTGAGCAACACGATGACCGCGCCCGCGCCGCCGTCAGCCGCGCGCGCCTGCACATAGGCCAGCACCTCGCCGCTTTGCATGAGCCAGCGGCGCACTTTTTCTTTGAGCACCGGCAGATGATTTTTTGATCCCAGGCCCTTGCCGTGGACCACACGCACGCAGCGCAAACCTTGGGTGAGCGCGTGGTGCAGAAACTGTGTGAGCGCTGTGCGCGCTTCCTCGCGCGTCATGCCGTGTAAATCCAATTGTGCTTGAATGGTCCAGTCGCCGCGGCGCAGCTTGCGCACAGTGTTGGGGGCGATGCCATCGCGTGCGAACGAGAGCGCGGCATCGGTGTCAAGCAGGGTGTCGGCATCAACCCCATCCGACAGCGACGCGACAAGGGCGGCAGCTTCGTCGCGCTGGCGCATCAGTGGCAACGGCGCGGTTTGCGGCAGCGGCCGTGGCACGCGCGCCGACGCCGCCAGCGGCTGCACGCCGCGCGTCGCTTCGGCAAAAAGCTGCTGCGCATGCTGCATGCGCGCCGCCGCTGTCCGCGTCTGGCGCGCTGCTGCCGCCGTTTCAGCCGCTGATTCGGCCTTGGCCGCGCGCAAGCGCGGAGCCAGCGTCTTCATTTGGCTGCGCAGGTCCGATGGCATCACTGATGGCAGCACAAAAATGGCGGCTTGAGGATGACTCAGGGATCGACTGCGTGTGCCATGAGAGGCGCTCGCACCAACGGTTTCAGCCTTGTTGTGCTTCGAGGAAGCGCTGTGCATCGAGCGCCGCCATGCAGCCGGTGCCGGCGCTGGTGACGGCTTGGCGGTAGACGTGATCTTGCACATCACCCGCCGCGAACACTCCGGGCACACTGGTCATGGTGGCCATGCCGTCACGGCCCATCTGGGTTTTGATATAGCCGGTCGCATCCATCTCGACTTGCCCGGCAAAGATGCCGGTGTTGGGCTTGTGGCCAATGGCGATGAAGCAACCCGTCAGAGCAATGTCGCGCGCCGCGCCGCCGGCTTGGGTCGGGCGGATCCGCACGCCGGTGACACCGGAGTCATCTCCCAGCACTTCATCCAAGGTGTGGTTCCAGGCCAGTGCAATCTTGCCCTCGGCCTGCTTGGCCATCAGCTTGTCGATCAGGATGGCTTCGGCGCGGAACTTGTCGCGCCGGTGAATCACTGTGACCTTGCTTGCAATGTTGCTTAGATACAACGCTTCTTCCACGGCGGTATTGCCGCCGCCGACGACGCAAACTTCTTGGTTTTTATAGAAAAAGCCATCGCAGGTAGCACACCCCGAAACCCCGCGCCCCATGAATTTTTCTTCAGACGGTAAGCCCAGATACATTGCTGAAGCGCCGGTCGCAATCACCAGCGCATCGCAGGTATAGACGCCTGAGTCGCCGGTCAAAGTGAACGGCCGCGCGTCGAGTTTGACGGTATGGATTTGATCGAAAATCATCTCTGTGCCGAAGCGTTCGGCGTGCTGGCGAAAGCGCTCCATCAACTCCGGTCCCTGCACCCCCATGGCATCGGCCGGCCAGTTGTCCACATCGGTAGTGGTCATCAACTGGCCACCCTGTTCGATGCCGGTAATGAGCACCGGTTTGAGGTTGGCGCGGGCGGCGTAAACGGCAGCCGAATAACCGGCCGGGCCGGAGCCGAGAATCAGGACGCGGGCGTGTTTTGGGGTGGTGGAGGTCATCGATTTGGCTAAAAAGGCGGCAATGTGTGAATTAATTCACGCTATAATTTACGCGATTAAGGGGGAGGGGGCTGGTATGCGGTGCCTGTTTGCCTGTTTGCCTGTTTGTCTGTCGTCCGAATTGATTCTCTTGGTCAATGCGGACAAGACTGGCAGCGCGCGCCAGAACGGGCAGCATTATCCCACAGCGTTCCTCGGTGATTCGGTGTTCCGGGTTGTACGATTGAAGAAAAGTCTGATTCCAGATGGTGCCTAAGCCCACGCAAGACAAGCGCCCCAACCGCCCCACCGGCCCAGGGACGGTTATCCGCCTCACCCTGATTGCCGCAAGTCTTGCCGGTTTGGTGCCTCCAGCATTTGGTCAAGCTGGTGCCGCACGCACCGGCCAGCCACAGACCGAGCGGCTGTTCGGCCATGTTGGACCGGAGCCAGT
>JANOYK010000704.1:0-1506 GCA_031428855.1 Burkholderiales bacterium
GGCGTCCAGGCCGGCCATCATCGTCGCGCATGGGCTTGGCGTGCAGGCCGCCCATGCCGCGACCAAAACCATCCCCATCGTCGCCGCCATCACCGGCGACCCGGTGAAGGAAGGCATTGCCGCGAGCTTCGCGCGGCCTGGCGGCAATGTCACCGGCAATGCGCTGATCCCCTCCGTGTCTTCCGAAAAGACCGTGGAAATCGCGCACGAGATCGTGCCTGCCGCCAAACGTATCGGCTATCTGAGCAATCCGGACAGCGTCAGTTTCGAGGCCAACAAGAACCTCTTCGAGGCAGCGGCAGCCAGGCGGCGGCTGACACCGGTGGTACTCGCGGCCCGCACTCTGCAAGAGATTCCGCAGGCGATCGCCAATGGCGTGGCGCAACGCATTGACGTGTTGATCGTGGCAACGCAGGACATTTTTGCCGTCGAGCCGCAGACCATCACTGATCTGGTCGCGCGCCACCGCCTGCCCACGGTGTACTCGGTTGACCCCTTCATCGCCGCCGGTGGCCTGGTCGTCAACGGCTTCAACAGCGTGCAGCTGTTTGGCAACGCCGCCGTGATCGTCGACCGCATCCTCAGGGGCCGCAAGCCCGCTGAGTTGCCGTTTGAGCAACCGACACTGATCGAAATGGTGGTCAACATGAAGACCGCCAAGGCGCTCGGGATCAAAATCCCGCAGACAGTGCTGGTGCGTGCCGACCGGGTGATTGAATGAACACCCTTCAACTTTCGCGGACGGGTGTGGTCTGATTTATAGTCGGCGCTCTGCCGGTTCGACGGCCCTTTCTGAATCTACGTGTTGCGTCAATCGCGTCACGTCACTCTCTCCCGATGAAGGAACACCAGAAAGCCAAATGGAAAGAGACTTGGCGCGATGAATATCTGCGCTGGATCTGCGGCTTTGCCAATGCCCAGGGTGGGGTGCTGGAGATTGGCCGCAATAATCGCGGTGTAGTGGTGGGCGTGCCCAACGCGGCACGACTGCTGGAGGAGATTCCCAACAAGGTGCGGGATATTCTCGGCATCATGGTGGAGGTGAATCTGCGCGAGACGGGCGGCAAGGAATCGATTGAAATTTTCGTCGAACCTTATCCCAGCCCGGTCAGCTACAAGGGGGAGTACCATTACCGTAGCGGCAGCACCACTACCGTAGCGGCAGCACCAAGCAGGAACTCAAAGGGGCCGCATTGGAGCGCTTTCTTCTCAAGAAGCGCGGCCGCCACTGGGACGGTGTTCCGGAGCCGTCGTTTCAGGCAAAGGATTGCAGCGCCGCAGCAATCCGGCAGTTTGCGCGGCAGGCCCTACAGAGCCAGCGGATGGAGAAATCCGTGCTCAAAGACAGCCGCGAAATGATTCTGGAAAACCTGGAGTTGCGCGAAGGTGCCTATCTCAAGCGCGCTGCGTGCCTGCTGTTTTCCCGCCAGAAGCAACACCTCGTCAGCGGGGCCTGGATCAAGATCGGTTACTTCGTGACTGACGACGATTTGCGCTACCAGGATG
>JANOYK010000705.1:0-3223 GCA_031428855.1 Burkholderiales bacterium
GTCGGTGCCGTTGGCCCAGACTTCGAAGGGGAAGGATTTGCCTTCGTCGTCAATGTGGCCGACGAAGAGGCCGAATTCGCCGCCAGGGTGGGCCATCATGTAGGTCCAGGCGGTGTTGCCGCCGGGCAGTTCGGGGCGGCCCGGCCAGCGCAACGAGGCAAGCACCGGGGCCGGCAGGCTCTTGATCGAGAGGCGCTTGTTGGCGTCCATCTGCACGTCGTTGGGCGCATTTTTGGTCGACCCGCCGTCTTTCTTGGCGTCGGCTTTGGGGTCGGCCGGGGTGGTCACGGAGAGCACCGAGCCGAGCACGGCGTTGGGCCGGTAGGTGGCGAGGCCTTTCAAGCCGGATTTCCATGCGCTCAAATACAGGTGCTCGAACTCGGCGTAGGGATAGTCTTCCGGCACGTTGACGGTTTTGGAAATGCTGGTGTCGATGGCGGGCGCGACGGCGGCGACCATCTGCTCGTGCGCTTCGGCGGAGATTTCGAGGGCGGTGACGAAATACGCGGGCAGCTTGCTGACATCGCCGCCGAGGTATTTGTACAAACGCCAGGCGTAGTCTTCCACCGCGTATTGCTTGTGGGTGCCGTCGGGCATGCGTTTTTTGCGCGTGTAGGTCCAGGAGAACGGCGGTTCGATGCCGTTCGAGGCGTTGTCGGCAAACGCCAGGCTGATGGTGCCGGTGGGTGCGATCGAGAGCAGGTGCGAGTTGCGCAGGCCGTGCTTGCGGATTTTTTCTTTCACGTCATGCGGCAGGCGCGAGGCGAAGTTGCCGCCCGAGAGATAGAGGTCGGCGTTGAACATTTCAAACGCGCCGCGCTCGTGCGCGAGTTGCACCGAGTAGAGATAGGCGCGGTCGCGCATGGCTTCGGTGATTTGCGTCGCCATGGCGCGCGCGGCCGGCGTGTCGTAACGCAGCTTCAGCATGATCAGCGCGTCGCCCAAGCCGGTAAACCCCAAGCCGACGCGGCGCTTGGCCATGGCTTCGGCCTGCTGCTGGGGCAATGGCCAGTGGGTCGCATCGAGCACGTTGTCGAGCATGCGTGTGGAGATGTCGACCACCTTGCCGAAGGCAGCGAAGTCGAATGCGGCCTGGTCGCTGAATGGCTCTTTGACGAACTTGGTGAGGTTGATCGACCCCAGGCAGCAGCAGCCATAGGGCGGCAGCGGCTGCTCGGCGCAGTTGTGCACGTAAAGACCGTTGGCGTCGAAGGCGTGGACATCGGCCACGCTTACGTCGTAGACATCCTCGATGCCGTCTTCTTCGAGTGAGTCGACGGTGGCGACGAAGCGCTCAACGTTGAGGGCGCGTTTGTACTGGGACAACGCGTATTCCAGCCGTTCGGCCTTTTCGGTATCGGCAAAGCCGACCACTTCGGCATAGCGGGTGAGGTTTTCACCACTGATGACGACTTCATGAATCGCTTGCGTTGGGGTTTCCTTCGCGCCGCCCTTGCCGTCGGGCAACAGGCGCAGCCCGCCTTCACGGCGATTGCGATAAATGGTTGAAACGATACCGAGGCGCAACAGCATGCGCTGCACCGCTTCAAGATTTTCCAGATTCGCCTGGGTGAGGCGCACACTGACACCCTTTTCCTGCGCGCCTTGCACGGAGCCATCAGCGTCGAACAGGCCGCGCAGGAAGGCGCGGGTGAAGTCAGACGAACAGGCTTCCAGTTTGGGCGTGATGTGTTTTGCGCCCGGCGCCAAGTCAAGATCAAGCGCGATGGTCTTGAGCGCGCCCAGCGCCAGACGCGATTCGTTGCGTCCGTCAAGCGGTGTTTGCCAGCCGCGAAAATCAGCGCGGTGCGGCAGCGCGTAGGCGGCGGTTTCGGCGGCCTGCATGATGCCGGCCGCGCCGGGGGAGAACAGCACGCCGCCGTTGCATTGGCGTTTCATTTGCGCGTCCCACACCGACAGCACGGCTTTGTCTTCCTTGAGGGTGCCGTCGCCAACCAGCAGACCGATCAGATAGCCTTCGTTGGCACCATAGGCCCCCGCCCAGTCGCTCAGGGCGCGGTGGTCGTGCAGGACGATTTGGTCGTCCGCGCGCAACTCGCCCGCCTTGATCCATTCGGTCTCACGCAGATAGCGAGTCAGTTTTTTGACGCGCAGCACCGGGTGGTCAGCAGTCAGGCGCAACGCGTGGCCTTCGCGCGTTTTAAGTTTGAACACCTGCTTGGTGCCGGTCTTGAAGAACCCTTGTGACTCGGTCGCATAAGGCTTGCCATCGACGATGGCGTCGAACGATGTGCCGATCAGCTCGCGCACCTGGCGCGGACCTTCTGACGTGGTGACCCATGCATCGTCCGTGACGCAAGGATTTGTGGCCTCCATGGTCTCGCAGTAATAGAGGTTGTTGTCCTTGTTGATGCGGTCGAGGAACAGGATGCCCGGCTCGGCGTGGTCGTAGGTCGAGCGCATGATCTGGTCCCACAGCTCGCGCGCGCGCACCTTGCGGTAGACCCACTGGCCGTCGGCGCGCTGATACGCACCCTGCTCCATGATGATGCTGGACGGTTGCGCCTTGTGGGCCAGCTCGACATCGCCATCGCTCTCGACTGCCTGCATGAAGGCATCGGTGACGCCGACCGAGACGTTGAAGTTGGTGAGGTCACCGTGGTCTTTGGCGTGGATGAATTGCTCGACATCGGGGTGGTCGCAACGCAGCACGCCCATTTGGGCACCACGGCGTGCGCCGGCTGACTCGACCGTTTCGCACGAGCGGTCGAACACGCGCATGTAGGACACCGGGCCGCTGGCGCGCGAGTTGGTGCCTTTGACGTGGGCACCGACCGGGCGGATCGACGAGAAGTCGTAGCCGACGCCACCGCCGCGGCGCATGGTCTCGGCCGCTTCGGCCAGCGCGGTGTAAATGCCGGGGCGGCCGTCGGTGGCTTCGGTAATCGAATCGCCGACCGGTTGCACGAAGCAATTGATGAGGGTGGCGGTGAGGTTGGTGCCGGCGGCGGAGTTGATGCGGCCTGCCGGCACGAAGCCATTTTGCTGCGCCCAGAGGAATTGTTTTTCCCAATGTGAGCGTTTGCTCTCGACTTCAACCGCTGCCAGCGCGCGGGCGATGCGTTGACGCACTTCTTCTACCGTGCGCTCGATGCCCTTGGCATATTTCTCGATCAGCACTTCGCCGGAGATTTCTTGCTCGGGCATGGACGATATTTTGGGAAGTTGTTGCAAATCAATGGTTTCCATAATCTTCCTCAAG
>JANOYK010000706.1:0-1783 GCA_031428855.1 Burkholderiales bacterium
TTGATCCGCATCCGCGACATCGGCGACGCCGACCCGGTGCTGCTCAATCCAACCCAGGCGTTTTTCGTCCGCGAAAATCTCAAACTCAAATTGCTCAACGCCCGCCTCGCCTTGCTCCAGCGCAACGAAGCGCTGTTCAAAAGCGATGTCGATACCGCCATCGTCTGGCTGAACCGTTACGTCGATGTGCGCTCGCGCAACGGCGCTGCGGCACTCACCTCGCTGCGCAGTCTGTCGTCGTCTGCCATCAGTATTGAGCTGCCGAATCTGGCCGAGAGCATCAACGCCGTGCGCAACTATAAAGCGCCGCGCGCGCCCGGGAAATAGCGCGTGTACGGCTTACGCAATACCGCATCCATGCGCCGCCTGCGAGAGCACCGTGCCGTGCGCGGCCTGAGGCACTGGTAACGCCATGCGCGGCCTGTTCTGGGTGCTCGCCCTGTTCGCGCTCGCCACCGGCCTGTCGCTGGCGGCGCGCTACAACGACGGCTATGTGATTTTTTTCGTCAACCCGGCGCGCATCGAGATGGCGCTGTCGCTGTTCATCCTGCTGACGGTGGTGCTGTTTGTGCTGCTCTATTTTTTTATCCGCGCCGCTGCCTACACCCTCGGCCTGCCCGAGCGGGTGCGCGCGTTCCGTGCCGCCCGCACCAAGGAAAAAGCGCGCCACTCCCTATTCGACGCACTGCTCTCGTCGCTCGAAGGCCGCTATGCCCGCGCCGAAAAATCGGCCGCCGCTGCGCACGCCAGCGGCGAAGAGCCGGGCCTCGCGGCGCTGCTCGCCGCGCGAGCCGCGCACCAGCTCGAACACCCGGACGAGCGTGATGCCTGGGTCGAACGCGCCATGGCGGCGACGCAGCCTGGCGCAGTCTCAGCGCCAGGTGCCACCGCACAAAATCGTACCAGCCAGCTGCGCAAGCTGCCACTGCAACACGCCATCCTGATGACGCGCGCAGAGTTCCTCTCTCAGCAGCGGCGCGACGCTGAAGCGCTTGATGTGCTAGCGGAACTGAATCGCAGTGGCGCACGCCACATCGCCAGCCAGCGCCTCGCATTGAAATCGATGACGCGGGCCGGCCGCTGGGAAGACGCCCTCAAAGTGGCGCACCGGCTCGAAGAGCACAAGGCGCTGCACCCGGCCGTTGCCGCCAAAACGCGCGAAGCCGCCTACGCTGCCTTGTTCGCCAGCGGTGATGCCGACGACCTGCGCGAACGCCTGCGCCGTCTGCCGCGCGCAGACCGGCGCAACGCCGCCATCGCCCGCCACGTATCGGCCGGCCTGGTACGCGCTGGTTTGATGCGTGAAGCGCAAGAGGTGATGGAAACTGCGCTCGACCATGAATGGGACAGCGCGCTTGCCGCGCAGCTGGCCGATTGCGTGCTCGAAGACGAACGCGACATCACGCACCAGTTGGAGCGCGCCGAACGCTGGCAAGCCGCGCACCCACGCGATGCCGGGCTGCTGCTGTCACTCGGACGCTTGTGCGCGCGTCAAAAATTGTGGGGCAAGGCGCAGCGCGTGCTCGAAGACGCCGCGCGGGCTGCGCCATCGCGTCCGGTGTGGCTGGAACTAGCGATGTTGATGGAAGCCACCGGGCAGATCGACGCTGCGAACCGGCATTACAAGGCGGCGGCGCAGACGGCCTGACCGCCGTTGCTGCGAAACATCCATGCCGCCGGCAGCAATCTGCGTGCTGCGTGGGCGCCTCTGGCGCGCCAGACTGGCGCGGCAGTTCGAATAACATCGCGGCTCCTTCCCTCCGATGCAACTTCTTCAAAAACA
>JANOYK010000707.1:0-2884 GCA_031428855.1 Burkholderiales bacterium
TGCGGATGCGTTCCAGCTCGCTGCCCATCTCGGCCCGGGCGATTTCGAACGCCGCGCCCATGCCAACGATCTGGTGCGTCGCCAAAGTGCCGGAGCGGAAACCACGCTCATGCCCGCCGCCGTGCATCTGCGCCTCAAGGCGCACGCGCGGTTTGCGCCGCACGTAGAGCGCGCCAATGCCTTTGGGGCCGTAGGTTTTGTGCGCACACAGTGACATCAAATCAACCTTGAGCACACCCAAATCAATCGCCACCTTGCCGGTTGCCTGCGCAGCATCCACGTGAAAAATAATGCCCTTGCTGCGGCAAATCTCGCCGATGGCGGGAATGTCCTGAATCACACCGATTTCATTGTTCACATACATGACCGACACCAGAATCGTGTCGGGGCGGATCGCCGCCTTGAATTTTTCAATGTCGAGCAGGCCGTTTGGCTCGGGGTCAAGATAAGTGACTTCAAACCCCTGACGCTCCAATTCGCGGCAGGTATCAAGCACGGCCTTGTGCTCAATCGTCATCGTGATGATGTGCTTGCCCTTCGATTTATAAAACTGCGCCGCGCCCTTGATGGCGAGGTTGTCGGACTCGGTAGCCCCCGAGGTCCAGACAATTTCTTTCGCGTCCGCGCCGATCAGCTTGGCGACGTTTTCACGCGCCGTTTCCACCGCTTCTTCGGCCTTCCAGCCGTACAGGTGCGAACGCGAGGCCGGGTTGCCAAAGTCCTCGGTGATGTATTGCATCATCGACTTGGCGACGCGCGGATCAACCGGGGTGGTGGCGGAATTATCGAGATAGACCGGGAATTTCATGACAAACGCTCCAAAAATCTAGGCCGGCACTGCCGAGCGCACCGGTGAGTGAGAAGGAAGACGGGAAGAACGGTTCAGGGTGACAGTCTGCGGCGCGCCGCCTGCGGCCTCGCGCTCGCGCTGCTGGCGCACCAGATCAGCGAGCGAGACCGAGCTTAAATATTCATGCATTTTTTTGTTCAGCGTCGCCCACAAATCGTGCGTCATGCACTGGCCCTTGAGCTTGGTCTCGGTCAAACCGCCGCCAACGCGCCCCTTGTCGTGGCAATCCTTCTCGCCGCCGCACATGGTGGCGTCGAGCGGCTCGTCCACCGCCGCGATAATCTCGGCCACCGACACTTTTTCAAGCGTGCGCGCCATGTTGTAACCGCCACCCGGCCCGCGCACCGATTCCACAATATTGTGACGCCGCAGCTTGCCGAACAACTGCTCCAGATACGATAGCGAAATACCCTGCCGCCCGCTGATAGCGGAGAGCGTCACGGGGCCGTTGGTATCGCGCAGCGCGAGATCAATCATCGCGGTAACGGCGAAACGGCCTTTGGTGGTCAGTCGCATGATGGGGCCTTTCTGGACAGGCTCGGATCAAACCCGAGCAATTAAGTCAAGTTTACCAATACCCTACTGATTTCGTCAAGTATATTTCTCACTCTTCTTCATTGGCATTCCCTGACCAACCCTCTTCGCCAACCAAGCCCGGCACAGGCCCGAACCAAGCCTGCGCAGCTTGGGTACACTGGCATATCGATTGCTTGAATAAATCTGGTTTTCCCCCGCTACGCCAACCCAATCGGCTGCCCGCATGGGCCAGCCAAACCACCCAAAGGAATCCCCATGAAACGTCGTGACCTACTCGCCGCTGGCACCGCCCTGATGACTGCGCCCGTATTCGTGCGCGCCCAAAGCCCCGCCTGGCCCACGCGCGGCACCATCCGCTTGATTGCGCAGTTCCCTCCTGGCGGTTTGGTCGACACGGTCTCGCGGCTGATGGCCCCCCACCTCTCGCAAGCGCTGGGGCAGTCAGTGGTGGTGGAGAACCGCCCAGGCGCCGGCGGCTTGGTGGGTACCGACTGGGTGTCGAAGCAACCAGCCGATGGCTACACCCTGCTCGTCAGCCACGCCTCAGTGCATGTGTATGCCACGGCCACGCGGCGCACCATGCCGTTTGACGCGGTGGCCGATTTTTCCCATATCGGCATGCTGGTTGAAGCGCCGATGGTGCTCCTGGTGCGTCCGGCATCGCCGTTCCAGACCCTCGAACAATATGTCAATGCCGCCAAAACCAAACCGGTGCGCTACGGCTCCTCCGGCATCGGTTCGGCCAATCATCTGTTTGGTGAACTGCTAAAGCTCGAAGGCCGCGCGCCGCAGCATGACCACATTCCCTACCAAGGCAGCGCACCCGCCATGCTCGACCTGCTGGGCGGCACGATCGACAGCCTGCTTGACCCCATCACGACCAACGTGGCGCAACTCAAGGGCGGCTCACTGCGCGCGCTGGCAGTCTCCACGCCAGCCCGCCTGCCAGCCTTGCCGAACATTCCCACCTTCGCCGAAGCCGGCTACCCCAAACTCACCGGGTCGCAATGGCTCGGATTGTCGGCACCCAAGGGCCTGCCCGCACCAATCGTGCAGCGCCTAAGCACGCTGATCCCCGAAATTTTCTCCAAGCCCGACATGGCAGCCCGGCTCGAAGAATTGCAAACCCTGCCGCGCAAAACACCGGTTCTGGGCAATGAGTTTGTGCAGCTCATCAACAGCCAGATCGAAACCTGGCGCGCCGTCGCCAAACTGGCCAATGTGGAAGTCATTAGCTAACGCCACTACTTTCCACCTAGCGAGGATTGGTTTCAGGGATCGTAACGGTAACAATCCCATTCTCCTGTCCTCGCTGCCTCTAAGAAGCGCTCCCATCAAGGCTTTAGGAGCATGATGCCCTGCCCCCCTTTCCGGCAACCCGCTCCCAGAGCCATTCTTGGGGGTATGGCTTAGTGGGATACGTAGATGGCGGCGCAGGTTGAAATCTGCTCAGGCTACAACACCAATTCCCGCGCCACACTCCGGCAATCCATCTCA
>JANOYK010000708.1:0-3037 GCA_031428855.1 Burkholderiales bacterium
CGACAACTGCGTCAACCCGCGCTCAATCGCCGCAGCGCCGGGCGCGAGGATGTCGGCAGATTTGATTTCGAAAAGCTGATCGTCTCGCAGCGCCGGAATCGCATCCCACCCAGGCCGTGCGCGCACGTGCTCGGGCTGGACCTTGCGGCCGCACCATGAGCCGATGATGATGTCGGGCGCACGGGCGATCACCTCGTTGCCGTCGGCGATGATGCGTTGCTTGGCGCCTTGCTTGGCGGCGAGTTCGGCGAATACGTCGTCGCCACCGGCGATGGTGATGAGTTCCGAAGCCCAGCCGATGCCGGAGATCATCGGGTCGTACCACTCCTCGAAGTAGACACGTGGCCGTCGCGGGAGCATTTTCGCCACAGCACGTGCCTCGGAGATGCGCTGCTGGAGCGCCTCGCAGAGCTTCGCTGCCTCGGAAGCCTTGCCTACCAAGGCTCCCAGCGTGGTGATCATGCGGAAAATGCCGGCCACGTCGCGATGGTTGACAACGTGGACTTCGATGCCGGCCTTGATCAGGTCACGCGCGAGGTCGGCCTGCAGATCGGAGAAGGCGATCACCAGATCTGGGTTGACGGCGAGGATGCGCTCGATCTTGCCGCTGGTGAAGCCGCTGACCTTGGGCTTTTCCTTGCGCGCGCGTGCGGGATAGACGGTGAAGCCGGAGATGCCGGCTACTTGCGCTTCGGCACCGAGCAGGTAGAGGGTTTCCACTGCTTCGGTGGAGAGGCAGGCGATGCGTTGGTAAGTTCCTCGGCAGCTCATTTTTTTGCCTCGGTGCCGCTGCGGCGCTGGCGTACCGACTCCAGAATTTCGCAGAGCTTTTCGGCACCATCGGTAATGCGCGGCCCGTGGCGGTTGATGAGGTTGCCGTCCATCTCGTACAGGTGGCCGTTTTTGACGGCGCGCATGCGCGGCCATTTTGACCAGAGCTCGAGCCCGTCCTTGAGGATGCTGGTCGAGACAATGGCTTCCGGGTCGGCTTCGATCACAGCTTCCATGGCGACCGCCGGGGCTTTGGGTTTGAGGTCGGCGAACAGCGATTTGCCGCCGCACAGACCGATGACGTCGGCCACCAGATGCTGGCCGTTGAGGGTGGTCAGCGGTTTGCTCCAGACCTGGTAGAACAGCGATACTGGCGCGCGGTTGGCGTAGCGGGCGCGCAAGGCTTCCACCTTGGCGCGAAACGCGGTTGCCGCAGCGCGCGCCTGTGTGCTGTTGCCGGTGAGGATGCCGAGGGTTTCGATCGAGCGCGGAATGTGGTCGAGCTTGGTGGGCTCGTTGTAGTAAGCCGGAATGCCCAGTTCGAGCAGACGGTCGAGCTGCTTTTGCGAATTGCCGTGCAGCCAGATCACGATCAGGTCAGGCTTGAGCGCGACGATGCGCTCGAGATCGAGAGAGTTGTGGCTGCCAATGCGGGGGATTTTTTTGGCAGCTTCCGGAAAGTCGCTGTACTCGACCGTGCCAACAATCGCGTCGCCGGCCCCGGCGGCGTAGAGTTGCTCTGTGACGTGGGGCGCGAGGCTGAGAATGCGTTTGGCGGGTGCTTTGAGGGTGACGGTCTTGCCGGCGTCGTCGGTGACGGTGATGGCGGCGGACGCCACGCTGCACAGTAACGTCAATGCAAAAGGCAGGACCAGGCGCGGGATGACAAGGTGCATCACTTGAAGGTCTCCAGAGCGGCATCAAACCGCGCAAGTTGTTGGTCGTTGGCCGGCAGCCCCAGGCGCAGGCTCGGCAAACCGCCGGTGACGGGCGTGGCGAACTGGCGCACCAGAATCGCCGCGCTTGCCAGGTGTGCGTGAATGGCCGCGCTGCGTGGATGTTCAAACCAGCGGAACAGCGTGGTGCCGGTTGCTTCTGCACCGAGCCGGTGGTGCAGCACTGCGTCGAGCTTGGCAGCCATGGCTTGCAGCGCGGCGCGCGTGCTGACCTGCCAGGCCTTGTCGTTCAATGCTTGCATCACAGCGGCGCGTGTCGGGCCTGACAGCGCCCATGGGCCGAGTTCTTCGTTAAGACCCTGCATGATCTTGGGGTGGCCTAAGGCGAATCCGGCGCGCGCGCCGGCCAGACCGAAGAATTTCCCGACTGAGCGCAACACGATCACATGCTCCCAGTCGGCGGCCGTCAATGCGCGCAGCAGGCTGTCCTCGGGTGTGGCATCCATATAGGCTTCATCGACAATCAGGCAGCCTCGATTGGGCCTGGAGCGGCTGCGCAGTGACGCCAGCATGGTGTGGAGCGACTCGATTGAGAGGCGCGCACCGGTCGGGTTGTTGGGCTGGCACAGCATCACGATGTCCGATTGCGCTGCGGCTTCTGGCAGGCGCGAAAAATCATGGGTGGTGACGCTATGGCCGGCGCGCTGCCAGGCATGGGCGTACTCGTTGTAGGTCAAGCCGGCCAGGCTGACACGCAGCCGCTCGCCGGTGCTGCTGCGTGTCAGCACGCGCGGCAGCGCCTGGATCGCCGCTTGGGTGCCGGCAATCGGCACCATCTCGACGTGACCGGCGCCGTGATCGCCGATGCTGTAGTAGCGGCGGGCGGACTCGATGAGGCCATCTTCGGCTTCTGGCAAACGCCGCCAGACTTCTACATTGATGGGCCCGACCGGATAAGCGTGCGGGTTGATACCAGTGGAAAGATCGAGCCAGTGCGACGGCTCGATGCCATGCCGCCGTGCCGCTTCAAGCAGGCGGCCGCCGTGTTCAAGCATGGGCTGCGCTCCATAGCAACGCAGCGGCCGCGACGCATCCAATCCACAGCAGCACACCGTGATCGACCAGACGCAAGGCCAACACGATGTGCCGGTGGTCTGGCGCTGCGCCATTGCCCAAGGGCGGGCGCGGCTCCACCGCGCCCTCGTAGATGGCCGCGCCACCCAAGGCCACCTTGAGTGCGCCCGCGCCCGACGCCATCACCGGCCCGGCATTCGGGCTGGACCACGCGCCCGCTTGTGCGCGCCAGCACAGCAGCGCGTTGCGGGTGCTGCCGAGCACCGCGTAGGTGAGGGCAGTGAGGCGCGCCGGCA
>JANOYK010000709.1:0-2589 GCA_031428855.1 Burkholderiales bacterium
CGCAGAGACCGTCAAGGCGGTGGTGTTGGATCTGCACCATGTCATCAACATCGACACCACTTGCCTCGATACCCTGGATGTGTTGCGGCGCGCCTTGGCCAAGCGCGGCGCTGTCTTGATTTTGTGCGACCTGGCAGCGCAACCGGCCTCGTTGCTTCGGCGCGGCGGGTTATTGAAACAACTGGGCGAACAAAACGTGTTGCCCGATCTGGCCGCCGCGCTGCGGCGCGCCGCGCAGCTTGCTGCGCCGCCTGGGTTGACATGAGCGAACGCCTCGTCAAACTCCTGCGCATCACGGGCCGCGTGCAGGGCGTGGGCTACCGCGATGCCATGTGTCAAAGCGCCGCAGCGCTCGGCGTGACTGGCTGGGTGCGTAACCGGCGCGATGGCTGCGTCGAAGCGCTGGTGTGCGGTGAGGCTGACACTCTCGCCGCCATTACTGCTTGGGCGCACACTGGCCCGGTGTCCGCGCAGGTAGTCAAGGTGGTGGTGACAGAGCCGGACGGCGTGGTGGAGTTGTTTGACACATTTGAATTCCGGTCAACCGTGTGAGCACTGAGAAAGAATTCCATGGCCACCAAAGAACTGCTCAAACGCATTACCTTCGATTCCGACGAACGGTAAGCTTGCTGAGCCGGTGCATCGAATCGAGGTCCAGATTGCATTTTGGCACTTGCCTGAAACCCGCACCCACCAACGCTCTTATCCACTGTTTCGTTCCAAACCCGCTCCCACCAATGGTTTTGGCGCGATGACCTTGAGTGATTCTGGCGCGCCAAACTTCCACAACGTGCCATACCCCGGCGCGGCGGGAAGTGAGGCACTGGTGAGTGGCGCGGCGTTGGCTGCATCGCACTGCTCAAGCCAGCGCCGTGCGCGCATCCAGCCGGCGTGGGCGACGATCAGCGCCGGGCCGGTTTGATTGGCGGGTTGCCAGGCTGCGGCGCGCACCAGCACATCAGCCAGCGATTCGCCGCCGCCGGGGGCGTAGTTGGCAAAGTTGGCATTCCACGCATCGACCTCATCGCGCGCGATTGCGCTCCACGACAGGCCGTCCCACGCGCCGAAATCCATTTCTAGCAGCGCCGGATCAATATGATGACGCCAGCCCCAGCGGCGCAGCCAGCGACCGACATCGGCGCAGCGTTGCAGCGGCGATGTCCAGACAACGTGAGGCAGGCCATGCTGGTGTGCGGTGCGCGCAATGCGGCGCGCGAGACGTTTGGCGCGGCGCCGGTCAACCGGCACGTCGGTGCGGCCGATGCAACGACCGGCGATTTGTTGCGGTTGTGGATGACGCCATGCCCACACGCAAGGTGCAGCGTCTACTGGCGGCGATGCGTTGCTATTCATGGGTTGCCATTCATGCGCCGCTATGCATGCGCTGCCATGCATACGCCGTCATTCATGCACCGCAGCAGCCAGCGAGAAATAAGCCAGCACGCTCAGTAGCGCCACCAGTTCAGCCACTTGCACCAGCGCCCCTAGCGTGTCGCCGGTATAACCACCCAGGCGGCGGCGCAGCCAGCGCGCGCAGATCAACGTGGTGATGCCGATGGGCACAATGGCAAGTGCGAGGCCCCACGCCGCCGGTCGCAGTTCGTCCTGGTCAATTTCCAGCCCCCCTGCTGCGAGCCAGATGCCGGCGTGCAGCACCAGCAGCCAGGCAAACGCAATGACGGCATCGCGTGCGCGCACTTGCGTGGCGAGCGGTTTGGCTTTGGCATGGTCAGCGTCGCCGCCGTAGGGCAGCATCCACATCAGCCATACCGGGGCCGCGCGCGCGGCGGCGTGGCCCCACGCCAGCGCCACGCAGGCTAGCACCGGGTGCAGCAACACCAGTTCGGTCAACACCGCCGCTTTGAGGCCGAGTGCCAGGATGAGGCCGCAGGCGCCGTAGGTGCCGATGCGCGAATCCTTCATGATCTCGAGCGCGCGCTCGCGTGTGACAGTGCCACCGAGTGCGTCGCAGGTATCGGCCAGCCCGTCTTCGTGAAACGCGCCGGTGAGCCAGACGGTGGCGGCCATGCTCAACAGCACGGCCACCAGTGGTGGGAACAGCGCGAGGGCTAGCGCCAGCACCAACGCGCCAAACACGCCGATGCACAGGCCCACCAGCGGGAAGTGGCGCACGCATTGGTTGAGCCAAGCCGGCTCGTACCCCACCCAGGCTGGCACCGGCACCCGCGTTAAAAATTGCAGGGCGAGTAAGAACAGGCGCAATTCGTGACGCATTGGGCGGGTTGTCAAGCGGCGTGCGCAGCGATGGGAAGCTGGACACGCAGTGTGTCCGGGCGGCATAGCGGCTCACGCATCTTTGTTGCTCACACCGGCAGATTCAAAACTGGCCATCTCTGCGAGGATGCGGCAGGCCGATTCAAGCAGCGGCCACGCCAGCGCCGCGCCCGAACCTTCACCCAAACGCAGGCCGAGCGAGAGCAGCGGCTCGGCACCAAAATGATCGAGCATCAGCGCATGCCCGGCCTCGGCCGAGCAATGGGCGAACACGCAGCGCTGCAACACCAGCGGCTGCAATGCGTGTGCAGCGAGCAGTGCTGCGCCGACGATGAAGCCGTCGATCACGATCAC
>JANOYK010000710.1:0-4098 GCA_031428855.1 Burkholderiales bacterium
CGTATCAGCGCGTGAAAATTGATCCCACCAACAATCTCGATACGCGCTGGAAGGCGATGCGCACGAAGCAGGTGCTGGGCCGTTTGGAAGATATCGATGTGTGGGAGCTGTAGCGTGCCTCCACCTGGCGCGAGCTGCCACCGGCCGCGCGCATCATGCGCGAAGGCGCCGAAGGCAGTTCCTTCGGATTCGTGGTCGAAGGGCACATTGAACTGCAGAACGGTGACCGCAGCGACATGATCGCAGCACGCGGCGACATCATCGGCGCGGCAGAATGGCTCGAAAGCGAACTCATGTCCGAGCGCATCAGCTCGGCCACCACGCTTGACCGGGTGATTTATCTCGAAGTCAGTCCGTCGGCGTTCAAGTACGCCACCGAGGAGTTGAGCGAGGAAATCCACCGGATCGCGATTGACGCGGTGGTGGGGCGTCTGCGCAGCATGACCCGGCTGGCCAGCGCGTTGTGCTCGCAGGCCGTGCATCCCGCGCCGCAAACGGCGGCGGACATGGCTAGTGCCGCTGCTGCCGCGATGGCTAGTGCCATTGCTGATGCCGGCGAGACGGATGCATCCGGCATGCCTACCGGCTGGGGAGTGTTCTCCCCAGCCCATGCCGCGCCCAAACCCGCCGCTGCCCCTGTGGTGGTGGCGCACCCGCTGCCTGCCGTCGCCGCCGCCGCGATTACCCGCGCAGCGTTCAACCGGCCCGCGCCGCCGGCCGCGTTTCATCCCGATTCGACCGCTGCCACCGAGTTTGCCGAGGTGCCGCTGCCGTCTGGATCTGACGTGGATGTTGAAGGGGGCGAGACGCAGGCCGGGATGGCGTCAGGCGCATTGGCCACCATCGAGATGGCTCCCCATTTTGGAGAAACGAGCGCCTTTCTGACCAGTGAGATGGCACCCAACTTCATGTCCACGGTGGCGGCTGACGCAGATGCTGGTATGGACCATGCCGACACCTCTGCCCTGGCACCCAATTTCGCCAGCACAACTGCATTTAACTTCCATATTGATCTGCCAGGTGCGCAGGATGGCGAAACGCCTGCTGCGCCGGCGGAGGCCGTGCCGCTCAAGCCGACCGTGCCACAACAGAAGAAAAAATGAAACACCCTGCGCGGAACGGGAAACGCGCGCCACTGAAAATGTTTGGTGACGAAACGCCCCGGGTTATCCCGGGGATTCCGGAAATTCCGGAAATTCCGGGTTGATAGCCGGTAGCGGGCGTCGAGTCAGTTCAAGCGTGTCTGTGCTGGTTTGACCTGCGTCAATGCCGCAATCGGGCGTGGCTTCTACCCTCACGGTGCGCGGTGGTCTGCACCGGGTCCGCCGGTTCTGATGTGTGCTGATGCCATCTGGTCAATGACTGCTGTGGCGTGCGCGTTGCGCTCAGCGGGCCACGGCAGGCCATCTGTCCCCAACACTCCCGGCGGCGCGCACTGTAACGCATCAATCGCATCAATCCTTCAACGCTACATCAACGTCAAACATCATGGGCAGCTCACACGTTATTCCCCTGCAAGCGGTCGAACGGCAACTCCAGCTTCGGACCAAGCCCAAAGGCCGTCAGCCGGATGCGCAATCACTGACCGAGGTGCGCACACTGTTGGGCGATGCGCCGCCGCGGCGTGATCTGCTGATCGAGCATTTGCACAAGCTGCAGGACGCGTTTGGCCATGTGGCGGACCGTCACATGGTGGCGCTGGCCGCAGAAATGAAATTGTCGATGACCGAGGTCTACGAGGTCGCGACCTTTTATCACCACTTCGATATCGTCAAGGATGGCGCGGACGCGCCGCCCGCCATCACGGTGCGGGTGTGCGACTCGCTGTCGTGCGAGATGGCGGGGGCGCAGGACTTGCTCAAGCGTTTGCCAGCCCTGGTGGGCAACGGAGTGCGGGTGATTCCCGCGCCCTGCATCGGCCGCTGTGAGCAGGCACCGGCAGTCGCGGTGGGGCAGCATGCAGTGGTCTGCGCCACGGCAGAGAAAGTTGTTCGCCTGGTCAAACAAAAAGATCTGCGCCATCCCGCTGCCAACGACAAAGCTGCGTTTGACCCGGTGGCGTTGATCGATCCGCGTCATGGGCTCGGTGTGGTGCAGGAGGTGGCACCGGGCTACGCCGGGTACGCCGCCTACCGCAAGGCGGGCGGTTATGCGCTGGCCCAAGCCTGTCTGGCTGGCCGGCAGGATGCCGACGTCTTGATCGGCAAGATGGAGCACGCCGGTTTGCGCGGCTTGGGCGGCGCGGGCTTTCCCACTGGGCGCAAATGGCGCATCGTGCGCGCCGAGGCCGCACCGAAAGTGATGGCGGTCAATATTGATGAAGGCGAGCCGGGTACCTTCAAGGACCGCACTTATCTCGAACGCGATCCGCACCGTTTTCTCGAAGGCATGCTGATTGCCGCCTGGGCGGTGGGTGTTGGCAGCGTCTACATTTATTTGCGCGACGAGTACCACGGTTGCCGCGCGATTCTTGAAAAAGAAATCAAAAAACTGCAAGCCAATCCGCCGTGCGCGCTGCCGCACATCGAATTGCGGCGCGGTGCCGGTGCCTACATTTGCGGCGAAGAGTCGGCCATGATCGAGTCGATTGAGGGCAAGCGTGGCGAGCCGCGCCTGCGCCCGCCCTATGTCGCGCAAGTTGGTTTGTTTGGCTACCCAACCCTCGAACACAACTTTGAAACGCTTTACTGGGTGCGCGATATTCTGGAGCGTGGCCCGGAGTGGTTCGCGTCGTTCGGGCGCAATGGCCGCAAGGGCCTGCGTTCGTTCTCGGTGTCGGGCCGGGTCAATCAACCCGGTGTGCATCTGGCACCGGCCGGCATCACGGTGCGCCAGTTGATTGATGAGTATTGCGGCGGCATGCCAAGCGGCCACACCTTCTACGCCTACCTGCCGGGCGGTGCGTCAGGCGGCATCCTGCCCGCCGCGCTCGGTGATGTGCCGCTCGATTTCGACACCCTGCAGCCGCATGGCTGTTTCATCGGCTCGGCGGCGGTGATGATTTTGTCGAACCATGACAAGGCGCGCGACGCGGCAGTCAACATGATGCGTTTTTTCAAACATGAATCCTGTGGCCAATGCACGCCCTGCCGCGTCGGCACCGCCAAAGCCGCGCACCTGATGGAGGCTGCCAAGTGGGATCGCGACACGCTCGAAGATTTGAGCGTGGTAATGGGTGATGCGTCGATCTGCGGCCTGGGTCAGGCTGCGCCCAATCCGATTCGCTGTGTCACCAAATATTTCCCGCACGAGGTCTGACATGAATGCCCCCAACAAACTGGAAGTACCGCAGGAAGTGATCGAGTTCCAACTCAACGGCAAGACCGTCGAAGCCTTCGATGGCGAGTCGATCCTCAACGCTGCCAAGCGCGTGGGTGTGGCGATCCCGCATCTTTGCTACATGGACGGTCTGCGCGCCGTCGGCAATTGCCGCGCCTGCATGGTCGAGGTCAAGGGTGAGCGCGTGCTCGCGCCCTCGTGCTGCCGCGCCGCCACCTCGGGCATGGAGGTGACAAGCAACTCCGAGCGCGCCGAAAAGTCGCAGAAGATGGTGCTCGAATTGCTGCTCTCGGACATGCCCGCGACCGCGTATTCGCCGAATTCGGAACTCGACCTGTGGGCCAGGAAACTGAATGTGACTGCCCGGAAACCCTTGGTGACCAAGGCTTTCCGGGCCGATGGCGCCGCAGCCGCTCGCGCCAACGCTCCCCTGGCTGATCTGTCGCACCCGGCCATCGCGGTCAATCTCGACGCTTGTATCCAATGCACGCGCTGTGTGCGCGCCTGCCGTGAGGAGCAGGTCAATGACGTGATCGGCTACGCGATGCGCGGTGATCAATCCAAAATCGTGTTTGATCTCGACGACCCGATGGGCGACTCGACCTGCGTCGCCTGCGGCGAATGCGTGCAGGCCTGCCCCACCGGTGCGCTGATGCCGGCCCGCAATGTCGGCATGTCCGTCATCGACAAAAAGGTGGACTCGGTCTGCCCCTACTGCGGCGTCGGCTGCCAGCTGACCTACAACATCAAGGACAACAAGATTGTGCACGTTGAAGGGCGCGACGGCCCGGCCAATCATGGCCGACTGTGCGTCAAGGG
>JANOYK010000711.1:0-3283 GCA_031428855.1 Burkholderiales bacterium
ACTGCACGTGAAATGCTGATCGCCGCTGCCGCCAAAGAGTGGGGCGTGTCAGCGGCCGATTGCAAAGCGATGAACAGTGTGATTACCCACACGCCAACCGGCCGCAAAACCACTTACGGCAAAGTCGCGGCCGCAGCGGCCAAGATGGAAGTGCCGAAAGACCTGAAACTCAAAGACCGCAAAGACTGGAAGATCATCGGCAAAGGCGTAGCGCGTCTCGACACCAAAGAAAAAGTCAACGGTTCGCGCGTCTACGGTGCCGATCTGAAATTGCCGGGCATGCTCAACGCAGCGGTCAAAGCCTGCCCGGTATTCGGCGGCAAGCTGGTCAGCTACGACGCCGCCAAAGTCACCGGTATGGCCGGTGTCAAGGGCGTCTACAAGGTCAGCGACGATTCCGTCGCGGTAGTGGCCGACACCTGGTGGCGCGCCAAGCAGGCGTTGGATGCCATGCCAGTAGTGTGGGACAACGGCCCCAACGTCAACGTGTCGAGCGCAACCATTGCGGCCAACAACAAGGCCGGCCTCGACGCCACCGACGCCTTCATGGGCAACAAGGTGGGGGATGCCGGTGCGGCGATTGCGGCGGCCACCAAGAAGATCGAGGCGGTCTACAGCTACCCGTTCCAGAACCACGCGACGATGGAGCCGATGAACGCCACTGCGCTGTGGACGGCGGACAAATGCGAAGTCTGGTGCCCGACGCAAAACGGCGATGCCGCACTCGCTGCCTGCGCCGCCGCCGCTGGCCTGCCGCAAAACAAATGCGACGTGTACAAGATCAACCTGGGTGGCGGTTTTGGCCGGCGCGGCGCGTTTCACGATTACGTGCGCCAGGCAGTCAGCATTGCCAAGCAGATGCCCGGCACGCCGGTGAAATTGTTGTGGTCGCGCGAGGAAGACATGCTGCACGGTGCCTACCACCCGGTCACGCAGTGCAAGATGACCGCAGGCATCGATGCGCAAGGCAATGTCACGGGTCTGAACATGCGCATCTCAGGCCAGTCGATTTTGGCCTCGGTGCTGCCGACCTTGATGGTCAATGGCGCGGACTTGCTCACCTTCCAGGGCTTGCTGCCGGTCGGGCACGACAAGTTTCCCGATCATGCGATCAGCTACGCGTTCGACAATCTGACGATTGACCATGCGATGCGCAACACCCATGTGCCGCCGGGCTTCTGGCGCGGCGTGAACGCGAATCAAAACGCGATTTACATGGAGTGCTTTGTCGATGAAGTCGCGCACGCGGCCGGGCAGGATGCATTGGCACTGCGCCAAAAACTGATGGCGAAAAATCCCAAAGGCTGGGCGGTGTTGAAAGCCGCTGCCGACCAAGGCGGCTGGGGCAAGCCGTTGCCGAAGGGCAGCGGGCGCGGCCTAGCAGCGTTCTATTGCTTCGGCTCCTACATCGCGGCCTGCGCCGAGGTGTCAGTGGCGGCAGACGGCAAGCTCTCGATCAAGCGCATCGTTGCGGCGACTGACCCCGGCAACGCGGTCAACCCGAAGCAGATTGCGATGCAGATCGAAGGCTCGTTTGTGTATGGCCTGGGCGCGATGCTGCACCAGGAATGCACGGTCAAAGACGGCGCGATTCAGGAGTCGAACTTCCACAGCTACCAGTGCCTCAAGATCAGCGAAATGCCGAAGGTCGAATCGATCGTGATGCCTTCGGGTGACTTTTGGGGCGGTGTGGGTGAGCCGACCATTGCAGTGGCCGCGCCAGCGGTGTTGAATGCGATCTTCAACGCCACCGGCAAGCGGATCCGCGATCTGCCGATCAAGAGCACGGATTTGCGCGCTTGAGATAAACAGCACCGGCCGGGTGGTGCGGGTCACACCGTGCCGCGTCTGTGGCACCGGAGCAGTAATATCGTGAAGACCGTTGTCCCGCAACGGTCTTCACGATGATGACGCGGTGATGGCGGGTGTTAAAAAAGGAGGCAGCCGCCTCCTTTTTTAGGATGCCGGGGGCAGCGCCACTTCACTCAGCACCAGATCAATCACGCGCTGCGCCAGAGGAAGGCTGATGTGGCCGATGCCTTCGAGTTCAATGTTGCGCGCGCCCTCGAGCCGGGCGCTGCGCTGCGGCACCACCACGTTGTCGTCAATCGAATAAATCGACACGAACGGACACGGCCATACCTGCGGCTGCCGTGCTGCTTCCTGTGCGGCCAGACGGGCCAGCCAGGCGCTGCCCGGTGCCATCTGGCGGCCATTCTCGCTCCACTCGGCGCGCGCGAGCACAGTGCCGTGGTGCGGGCTGCCCAGCGTCACTACCTTGGCGATGCCAGGGTCAATGTTCTGTGCAGCACACCAGTCCAGATAGGCGCGCGCCGCCAGCCCGCCCATGCTGTGGCACACCAGCGTGACCTTGTCTGCGCCAGTCAGGGCGCGAATCGTGCCGATGCGCGCAGCAATCGCCGGCACATAGCGGTCCAGGCCGGCGTAGACCGGCTCCAGATTCAGGGTGTAGATGCCGAAACCCTTGCCCACCAACGCTCTCCACAGACGCCATAGCGCCCCGGCATTGTTGATGTAACCGTGAATCAACAACACCGGCACCGCGCCAGCGCGCGTGCCGGGCCGGTCACGTGGCATCAGCCAGCGCTCCAGCGGCATCCAGAACAGGAACAGCGACCAGGCGGCCATGATCTCGCCGAACCAGAGCTGCAGGCGGTTGCCCAGCTTTGGAGCGCTCCCCGCCGGGCGCGCGCTCCGATGCCACCGCGCGATCAAAAACGTCGCGCCGGTCAGCGCGGCAATCAGGCCCATCAGGCCTGCGGGGCCCGCCAGCGAGATCACCAGGCAATCAATCAGCACCACAGCAACAGCGAGCATCGGCGTATCATAAAGGCAGAGAGGCAGAGGGAATACCGGGGCTGATGATGCTGTTGATGTTGTCGTGACTTGATGCAGGTTCTGGCTATTACACATTACTCATTAGAGGGTTAATCATGAAATCACTATGCAGGTTGTTGTCATTCGCGCTGGCCGGATTGCTCGCCGCGTCGCTGAGCGGCTGCGCCTCCTACAGCGGCAGTTCCCTCGTACCGGGCGCAGCAACCCAGGCGGAAGTGCGGCAGTTGATGGGGGAGCCGGCTGCGATCCACAAAGGCGGCGGGAGCGCAAACACCACCGAATCATGGGAGTATCCGCGCGGCCCGGCCGGGCGGCATACCTACATGGTGCGGTTCGATGCGCGCGGCACGGTGACATCGATTGACCAGGTGCTGACGGTGGCCCACACTGCCAAAATCGCCTGGGGCCAGGCCACGCGTGACGA
>JANOYK010000712.1:0-14406 GCA_031428855.1 Burkholderiales bacterium
CTCGACTTTGATCTGGAGCTGGCGATTCCCAATACGTCGGTGTATCAAAGCGACCGCCTGCACGACACCATCAATTACGCGGCCGTGGCGGAGTACATCCGCAGTGAATGCGACGTCCATCATTTCCGTCTGCTGGAGCGCATGGCCGATCATCTGGCGCGCGGCATTTTGACCCAGTTCAAAACACCCTATGTGAAATTGACGGTGGTAAAGCTGGGGATTTTGAAGGGTGTGAAACAGGTGGGCGTGATGGTGGAACGGCGCGCGTAGCCCTCCCCGGTGCGCGCGCACATGTGCTCGACACGTATCCTCGGGTGCCGCGCGGTCTGTATCGCGTTCGCTGACCTTTATCGCGTCAAGGCCCTCAGAGTCTGATCGCGCCCAAGGGCGCTGCTACGGCCCCTCGGCGAGCGCAGCCTCAATACGCGTGACCTTGAGTACGCGCTCCAACTCGGACGGTGCGATGCCCACCAAAAAACCGCGCCGCCCGCCGTTGATATACATCTTCGGCAAATCAAAAACGGTGCTCTGCGCATAGAGCGGCATCGCCTTGCGTGTACCGAACGGCGAGGTGCCGCCGATCAGATAGCCGGAGTGGCGATTGGCCGCCTCGGGTTTGCACGGGGCCACACTTTTCAGCCCGGCCTGGCGCGCGAGATTTTTGGTCGAGACTTTGCGGTCGCCGTGCATCAATACCAAGAGCGGTCTGCCGTCCTGGTCTTCCATCACCAAGGTCTTCACGACCGCATGCTCGTTCACGCCAAGTTCGCGCGCCGGCACTTCCGTGCCGCCATGTTCCTCGTAGGCATACGGGTGTTCGGTATAGGCCACGCCGTGCTGCTTGAGAAACGCCGTGGCCGGCGTCTCAGACACATGGGCACGCTTGACCATACGCAAAAACCCTGGCGCTCAACCGTGGGTCAATCCGGCCGAGGCAATGCCGGCAATACAGATTTCTTCATCTTCATCTCCGGTGCCGCCGCTGGCGCCGGCGGCACCGAGAATGTTGCCCTCTTTATCCTTAATCAGCACCGCACCGGTCTGCGGCAAAAATTTCCCTTTGGCGGTATCGGCCAGCGTGGTGAAAAAATTGGGATTGTCTTTGGCGCGCTCCATCAGCACCCGGCTCGACGCACCCATGCCGACTGCACCCCACGCCTTGCCGGTGGCGATGTCGATGCGAAACATGCTGGCGCCATCCTGGCGCTGCGCCGATTTGACGTGCCCGGCTTCATCAAGCACCGCAATGCCCATCGGTTTGTAGCCTTTCTCTTTGGCCTTGGCGAAAGCGCCAGCGAGAATTTGATTGGCTTGGGCAAGAGTCAGTTTGTGCATGAGGTTCTCTCAAAAAAAGGCGAAGCATAACGCTACCTGGCCAACCCGGTGTGACGCCATTTGTCCGCGATGCGGATACAGCAGGCGAACCCAACGCGGTGCCATGGCCAGCGCACCGGCGCGCCCGCGTACTACCCGCGTACTACCCGCGCGGATGATGCTGCGCGTGCAAGTCCTTGAGGCGCGCGCGTGCGACGTGGGTATATATCTGCGTGGTCGAGATGTCGGCGTGGCCGAGCAGCATTTGCACTACACGTAAATCGGCACCGTGGTTGAGCAGGTGGGTGGCGAAGGCGTGACGCAGGGTGTGCGGTGAGATTCGCGCCGGCTCGATGCCGGCCTTGACGGCATAGCGTTTGATCGCGTGCCAGAAGTTGTGGCGCGTCATCGCTGCGCCGCGCGCGGTGACGAACAGCGCGTCGGCCAGACGCGGGCCGCGCGCGGTGTTGAGCAGCGCCGAACGGGCGTCTTTCAGATAACGCTCGATCCAGTCTGAGGCGTCTTGCCCGAATGGCACCAGGCGCGTTTTGGCCCCCTTGCCCGAGGCCACGCGCACCACACTGTCGTTGAGGCTGACTTCGACGGTTTTGACGGCCACTAGTTCGGATACGCGCAGGCCGCTGGCGTAGAGCAATTCGAGCATGGCGCGGTCGCGCAGGCCGAGTGGAACCGCCACATCGGGTGCGCCGAGCAGGGCTTCGACGTTTTGTTCCGACAGGGTTTTGGGGTGACGCTCGGCTTGCTTGGCAGAGTCGAGATTGGCCGTCGGGTCATCTGGGCGCTTGCCCTGACGCAGCAGCCAGCGGTAAAAACGTTTTTGCGCCGACAGGCGGCGATTGGCGCTGGCGGGCTTGGCCCCTTCGGCATGGCGCGCCTGAATGTAACTTTGCAGTTGCGCGGCGGGCACGGTGAGCAGCGCACCGCCTTGCGCTTGCAGCCATGCGTCAAACTGGGTCAGGTCACGGCGGTAAGCTTCGAGCGTCAATTTGGCGAGGCCGTCTTCGAGCCACACGGCGTCGCAAAATTCGTCGATCAGCGGGTCAGAAGCGTGGTTTGACATAGCCGGCCACGCCCTCGTGCGCCAGCAGCCAGCGCTTGATGTTGAGGTGAAAACCGCCATCGCCTTCGCCGAAACCGCCCAGGCCATTGGCCGCGAGGACGCGATGACACGGAACAATCAGCGAGAACCAGTTGGCACCACACGCGCCGCCGACCGCGCGCGGGCCGCTGCGCAGTTTGCGTGCGATCGCGCCATAACTCAAGGTTGCGCCGCTAGGGATGGCGCTGATCTCGCGCCACACGTTTTGCTGAAACGCCGTGCCGCGCGGGGCCAGCGGCAGGTCAAACACAACCGACGGGTCGCTCCAATAGCGCTTGATCTGCCGTGCTGCCTCTTTGGCCAGGGCGTGGCGTGCGGGTCTGGGGGCCAGCGTGGGCAGCATCGAGGCCGGCAGATACACCGCCTCGCTCACCACACCGGCATCAACCCGGATACCGATGCCGCCGAAGGGCGCTTTGGTGACGGCGTCGAATTCGAGCATGGCAGCGTGCTGGTGCGCAGTGCGTCCGGATCAGTAAACGTCAATCTGAGCCATTGAATCGGCGCGATTCAATTCGGCGCAGCGCCGAGCATGCCGCTCTTGAGCGCGCTGTCTACCGGCTTGTCACCGAGCCAGATCTTGAGCAGCGCGCGGTAAAAATCTTCGCCTGCAATGGTCTTGCCCTTTTGCGCGCCATCGAGCGCAATCCGCAACCCGGTGCCGGGCACAAAGTCGAGTGTGATGATGCTTTTTTCCTTGGCCGCGCCGACCGCTTCCATGGTGGCCTTGAGGTCGGCGATGCGGCCCTTGAACGCCTCGCGCTCGGCTTCGCTCAGGTTGTCGGCCATGTTGTCGAGCGCGCCGCCAATTTGCTCTGCGGTCAGATCGCTCAGCAAGTGCAGGGCAACCCGCTTGGCACCTTGAGATGCCAGCGCCTCTGCCGCGGCGGTTTTCTTCTCCGGTAAATAAAGCGCACCCACATAGACCTTGAAAAACGCGCGGGTGCGGATGCCGGCGCCGTTGAGCACCAGATCGGCATTGCCGAGCTTGAGTTTGCCGGGGATCGACTGGCCGGCAACATCGAGCGCCAACGCGGCGGGGGCGGCCAGCGCAGCGGCGGTGCCCGCGAGCAGGGTCAGCCGGGAAAAGATTTTTCGCATGGGAGGATCCTCGGATCCTTGGTTGCTTGGTTCAACGGTGCGCGCAGTGCTGCGCGAGGTAAATCAGACCGGGTTGATTATGCCGCGAATCGGCATGCGCACCGGTGCTATGCTTCGCGCCTTGCGATTTTCCACCAGTCGATTTAACCAGTCGATCCGGCCGGTTCAACCTCATCGATGAACCGGTTCATTCAACCCTCGAGGAGATTCAACATGCCTAAAGCCATCCGCTTCCACCAAACCGGCGGCCCCGAAGTATTGAAATGGGAGGATGTCACCGTCGGCGACCCCGGCCCCGGCGAAGCGCGCGTCAAGCATCACGCAGTCGGCCTCAATTTTGTCGATATCTATGTGCGCTCGGGCCTGTATCCGAATCCGATGCCGTCGGGCCTTGGCACTGAAGCCGCCGGTGTGGTCGAAGCCGTTGGCGCAGGCGTGACCCACATCAAGCCCGGTGACCGGGTGGCCTACGCGGGCGGGCCGCAAGGCGCCTATTGCGAAGCGCGCGTGATGACCGCCGAGAAACTCATCAAGCTGCCCGATTCGATTTCGTTCGAGCAAGGCGCAGCGATGATGCTGCAAGGCATGACGGTGCAGTACCTGATTAAAAAATCGTTCCCGGTCAAAGCGGGCGACACCGTGTTGTGGCACGCCGCTGCAGGTGGCGTCGGCCTGATCGCCTGCCAGTGGTTGAAAGCACTCGGCGTGACCGTGATCGGCACGGTGTCGAGCGACGCGAAGGCCGCGCTCGCCAAGTCACACGGCTGCGCCCACACGATTGACTACACCAAGGAAGATTTTTCCAAACGCGCGATTGAACTCAACGGCGGCAAAAAATTCAAGGTGGTGTTCGACTCGATTGGCAAAGACACGTGGGACAAGTCGCTCGACTGCCTGCAGCCCCTGGGCTACATGATTAGCTTCGGCAATGCGTCCGGCCCGGTGCCGCCGCTCAACATCGCGCAGCTGTCGGCCAAAGGTTCGGTCTATCTGCAGCGCCCGACGCTGATGACCTACACCGCCACCCGCCCGCTGCTCGAAGAGTGCGCCAATGACCTGCTCGAAGCGGTGACCTCGGGCAAAGTGAAGATCAAGATCAACCAGCGCTTTGCCTTGAAAGATGCCGCCGAGGCGCAGATCGCCCTGGCTGGCCGCAACACCACTGGCTCGACCGTGCTGCTGCCCTAAGCGGCCGTGAGCGGTAATCCGCAAGGACAATCGTCCAAGCGAAAAACGCACTGGATCGATGGCTTAAAACCCGCTCCCACCAAGGGTTTTAGGTCATCGATCGCCGCACAACGGCTTGCACCAAAGGTTTTCATTGAGGGTTGGCACTGAAGGTTGAGGAGCGATCACCATGAACACGGACGCTGCGCCACGCTTCAAACGCTTTGCCGATTTTTATCCGTTCTATCTGGGCGAGCACAGCCACCGCACCTGCCGCCGCCTGCACTTCGCCGGCACCAGCCTCGCTCTCGTGTGCCTGGGGCTGTTGATCGCCACCTTGAATCCGTGGTGGCTGCCAGCCGGGCTGGTGTGCGGTTACGCGTTCGCCTGGGCCGGTCATTTTTTCTTCGAGAAAAACCGGCCCGCCACCTTTAAATATCCGTTTTATTCCTTCGCAGGCGACTGGGTGATGTACGCGCACATCTGGAGCGGGCGCATCACATTCTGACTCCACGTGCAATTCAAACTTCTCGCTACTGACGGCCACGCGCGGCGCGGCACCCTCACTCTCAATCACGGCACGGTCGACACCCCGGTGTTCATGCCGGTCGGCACCTACGGCAGCGTCAAGGCGATGTCGCCGGTGGATCTCAACGACGTCGGCGCACAGATCGTGCTCGGCAACACGTTTCACCTGTGGCTGCGCCCCGGCCTCGATGTGGTCAGCAAGCACGCCGGCCTGCACCGCTTCATGGGCTGGGACAAACCCATCCTCACCGATTCCGGCGGGTTTCAGGTCTGGTCACTCGGTGCGATGCGCAAGATCAGTGAAGAAGGTGTGCGCTTTGCCTCGCCGATCAACGGCGACAAGCTGTTTCTCACACCGGAAGAATCGATGCGGATTCAGCGCGTGTTGAACTCCGACATCGTGATGGTGTTCGACGAATGCACGCCATACTGGATCGGCACCCCAGCCGAGGGGCGGCCTGCCACTGAAGCCGAGGCGCGCACCTCGATGGAGTTGTCAATGCGCTGGGCCGCGCGCTCCAAAGCCGAGTTCGACCGGGAACAAAATCCCAACGCGCTGTTTGGCATCGTGCAAGGTGGCATGTTTGAAAATCTGCGCGACGCGTCACTCGATGCATTGATGTCAGTTGACTCGGCGTCGAGTGGCTCCACATCAAGCGGCCCGGTTTCAGACGCTCCTGCCTCAGGCGCTCCCACCAAGGGTTTCCATGGCATCGCCATCGGCGGCCTGTCGGTTGGCGAACCCAAAGAAGAGATGCTGCGCATCCTCAACCACATCGGCCCGCGCCTGCCCGCCGACAAACCGCATTACCTGATGGGCGTCGGCACACCGGAAGACTTGGTCGAAGGTGTGGCGGCCGGCATCGACATGTTTGACTGTGTGATGCCGACGCGCAATGCGCGCAACGGCTGGCTGTTCACCCGCTTTGGTGATCTGAAGCTCAAGAACGCAGTGCATAAAGACGACACCCGCCCGGTCGATGACACCTGCGGCTGCTACGCCTGCCGCAACTTCTCGCGCGCCTACCTGCACCACCTGCACCGCGCCAATGAAATTCTCGGTGCGCGTCTGAACACGATCCACAATCTTTTTTATTACCTGACCCTGATGCGCGAAATGCGCGAAGCGATTGCGCAGCAGCGCTTTACCGCGTTCCGCCTGGCTTTTTCGGCCGGCCGTCAGCGCGGTGTCGCATGAATCCTGGCGTCCGGTTTCAACGCCGGTGAATCGCAGCGAATCAAGAGTGGCTGCGTGATAAAATTGTTGGTTGTGTTTTCACCCCTTTCACCTTCGTTTTCACTCTTTGATGTGGAGTTACCTGTGCTGATTTCTTCTGCCCACGCGCAAACCGCCGGAGCCGCCAGCAGCGGCGACGGACTGCTCGGCCTGCTGCCGATTGTCCTGATGTTTGTGCTGCTGTATTTCATGATGATCCGCCCCCAGATGAAGCGCCAGAAAGAGCAGCGCACGATGGTTGATGCGCTCAAGTCTGGCGACGAAGTGGTCACGGCGGGCGGCATGTTGGGCAAGATCATCAAGGCCGGTGAACACTACATCACGGTTGAAATCGCCGATAACGCCCAAATCATTGTGCAGCGTGCCGCGGTGCAAACCCTGCTGCCGAAGGGCACCATCAAGAGCATTTAACCCGGTATTTACCCGGTATTTACGCGGTGTTTAACGCGGCATTCAAGACCGCACCGGGGCCGGATCTGCACTTCACCGCACCGCATTTGACTTATCGCAGCGGTTGGCCCGCTGCACTTCCGCCACGTCACGGCAACAGCGCGCAACCTGCGCGGCAAAGGCTGACATGAATCGCTACCCCCTCTGGAAATACGCCATCATCGGCATCGCGCTGGTGCTCGGTTTTCTCTACACCATCCCCAATTTTTTCGGTGAAGCGCCTGCAGTGCAGGTGTCGAGCGCCAAGGCCACGGTCAAGATCGACGACAGCGTGCGCACCCGGCTCGAAACCACGCTCACCGGCGCGAAGATCGCACACACCGGCATCTTCACTGACGCCAACAGCATCAAGGCGCGCTTTGCCGACACCGACACGCAGTTGAAGGCCAAAGACCTGGTCGAGAAGGCACTCAACCCGGACAAGAACGACGAGAGCTACACCGTCGCACTCAACCTGCTGTCGAACTCGCCCAAGTGGCTCACCAGCCTGCACGCGCTGCCGATGTATCTGGGCCTCGATTTGCGCGGCGGCGTGCATTTTCTGTATCAGGTCGATATGAAAGCGGCGCTGTCCAAGCGCCTTGACTCGCTCAATGGCGACATGCGCACCCTGCTGCGTGACAAAAACATCCGCCACGCCGGCATGGAGCGCCAGGGCAACACCGTGGTCATCAAGTTCCGCGATGAGGCCACCCGCACCCAGGCGCGCACCGCCATCACCGATGCGCTGGCCGACATTGCGCTGGCCGATGGCAGCGACGGTGCCGACCTCAAACTGTCAGCCTCAATCAAGGTCGAGGCCGAAAAACGGGTGCAGGAAAGCGCGCTCAAACAAAACATCACCACCTTCAACAACCGCATCAATGCGCTTGGCGTGGCCGAGCCGGTGATCCAGCAGCAGGGCCTGGACCGCATCGTGGTGCAGTTGCCGGGGGTGCAGGACCCCGCCAAGGTCAAGGCCATTTTGGGCCGCACTGCCTCGCTCGAATTGCGCATGGTGTGTGAGTCACCCGAAGAAGCGGCGGCGATGGCGGCAGGCAACGTGCCGTTTGGCTGCGAGCGTTTTTCCGAGCGCGGCGGCATTCCGATTGCAGTGCGCAAACAGGTGCAGCTCACCGGTGACCGTTTGACGGATGCCCAGCCTGGGTTTGACAATCAAACCCAGGAGCCTGCAGTTCACCTCTCGCTTGATGCCCAGGGCGCGCGCATTTTCAAAGACCTTACGCGCGACAACGTCGGCAAGCGCATGGCGATTTTGCTGATTGAAAAAGGCAAGGGTGAAGTCGTCACCGCGCCGGTGATCCGCTCTGAGATCGGCGGCGGCCGGGTGCAGATCAGCGGCAAGATGACCACCACCGAAGCCAACGACGTGTCGCTGCTGCTGCGCTCGGGCGCGCTGGCGGCGCCGATGGAAATCGTTGAGGAGCGCATCATCGGGCCATCACAAGGGGCCGACAATATCAAGAAGGGCTTCAATTCGACGCTCTACGGCTTTGCCGCCATCGCGGTGTTCATGTGTCTCTACTACCTGCTGTTCGGTGTGATTTCAGTGCTGGCCCTGGCCTTCAACCTGCTGTTCCTGATTGCGCTGCTGTCCCTGCTGCAAGCTACTCTCACGCTGCCCGGCATCGCCGCTATCGCCTTGGCGCTCGGCATGGCGATTGACGCCAACGTGCTCATCAACGAGCGCATCCGCGAGGAATTGCGCGGCGGCGCGCAGCCGCAGGCGGCGATTGCCGCCGGTTACGAGCGCGCCTTTGGCACCATTCTCGACTCCAACGTCACCACCCTGATCGCCGGTCTGGCGCTGCTGATTTTCGGCTCGGGCGCGGTGCGCGGCTTTGCGGTGGTGCATTGCCTCGGCATTCTGACCTCGATCTTCTCGGCGGTGGTGGTGTCGCGCGGGCTGGTCAATCTGCTCTACGGCTCGCGCCGCAAGCTCACTGCGGTGTCGATTGGCCAGATCTGGAGGCCCGGAACAGAACACCAGGCGGATGACAATCCGGACGGCAAGACTCCCGGCAAGAAATTAACTGACGGCAAGAAATAAACCGCGCTGACTTAACCAGGACCACATCATGGAATTCTTCCGCATCCGGCGCGACATCCCGTTCATGAAGCACGCGCTGCTGTTCAACCTGATCTCGGTCATCACGTTTTTGCTCGCTGTGGTGTTTCTGGCCACACGCGGCCTCAACTTCTCGATTGAGTTCACCGGCGGTGTGGTGATCGAGGCCAAGTACACCGAGGCCGCCAATCTCGAAGGCATCCGCACCGCGCTCGACAAGGCCGGTGTGCATGAGCCGCAGGTGCAAAACTTCGGCACCTCGCGCGATGTCATGATCCGCCTCGCCCTCAAAGACGCGATCCACCCGTCATTGACCAAGCTCGACGACACCTCCAAAAAACAGGTGTTCGATCCGGATAAGTTCGCCGCGCTGGCAATTGCCCAGGGCGGTGCCGGCGGCACCATTTCGCGCGTCGAGTTTGTCGGCCCGCAGGTCGGCAAGGAGCTGGCCACCGATGGCGCGCTCGCCCTGCTGCTGGTCTGTATCGGCATCATGATTTACCTCGCGTTCCGCTTCGAGTGGAAGTTCTCGGTCGCCGCCATCATCGCCAACCTGCATGACGTCATCATCATTCTCGGCTTCTTCGCGTTCTTCCAGTGGGAGTTTTCACTCTCAGTGCTGGCCGCTGTGCTGGCGGTGCTGGGCTACTCGGTCAACGAGTCGGTGGTGGTGTTCGACCGGGTACGCGAGACCTTCCGCAAACGGCGCGGCATGAGCGTGCCCGAAGTCATCAACCACGCCATCACCAGCACCATTTCACGCACCATCATCACCCATGGCTCTACCCAGATGATGGTGACGTCCATGCTGTTTCTGGGCGGCCCCACGCTGCATTACTTCGCGCTGGCGCTGACCATCGGCATTTTGTTCGGCATTTATTCGTCGGTGCTGGTGGCCAGCCCGATTGTGATGTGGCTCGGCATCAAGCGCGAAGATTTGATCGCCCCGCCGCCAAAAAACAAGACCGAGAACGACGGCGCGGTGGTCTAGCCGCATTGGGCTGGAGGCGTTGGTCTTGTGGACCCGGTAGCCAAGGCACCGGGCGCGTGCCATGGTGCCATGGTGCCGTGGTGCCGTGGTGCCATGGTGCCGTGGTCTAGAATCTGCCGGATTGACATTCATCTGCGAGAGGTGGCTTATGACTGACCCGCATCCATCCGCCGCAACCCACACGGAAGTCTTGGTCTGGGACATCGGCGTGCGCCTGTTTCACTGGGCGCTGGTCACGCTGGTGATCGCAGCCGTCGTCACGGTCAAGATCGGCGGCAATGCCATGACTTATCACTCGTGGTGCGGTTACGCGATTCTCACGCTGGTGCTGTTCCGCATTTTGTGGGGCTTTGCCGGCGGCACCCACGCGCGCTTCGCCTCGTTTGTGCCGCGTCCGTATCAGGTGATCGCCTACCTCAGAACCATGTTCAACCGCGACCACCCCACCACGCTCGGTCATAACCCAATGGGTGCCCTGTCGGTGCTCGCGATGCTCGCAGTGCTGCTGTTTCAGGCGGTGTCGGGCCTGTTCGTCAACGACGACATCATGTTTGAAGGCCCGCTCTATGCCTTGGCGGGCAAGGACTGGTCCGACAAAATCACCGGCTGGCACAAGTTCAACGAGAAGATCATTTACCTGCTGGTGGCGGCCCATTTGGCGGCGATTTTCTTCTACCTCCTGCATAAAAAAGAGAACCTGATTAAACCGATGATTTCGGGCGTCAAGAAAGTACACCCCAAGGTGCCGCTGCCCGCTCTGCGCCACGGCCACCCGGCGCTCGCTGCCGTGCTGCTGGCACTGTCTGCGGGGATCGTCTATGCCGCGGTCAACGCCGTCAAATGGACCGGAAAGTAGCGGATCGGGAAGCAAAAAAACATAACGATGCGCAACGATGCCCGCCGCGACCGCGGAGCAACAAAAAAGCCGGGCAACGCCCGGCTTTTTTGTGGATGCAACCCCAGCTTACTGAATCACGTCTTTCGCCTGATAGGCATCGTGGCAGGTCTTGCAGGACCCGCCCACACCACCGAGCGCCGCCTGGATCGCCTTGATGTCATTGGCTTTGGCCGCCGCCAGCAGCTTGGGCGTCTCGCCTTGCAGTTTGACCTGCATTTCCTTGAACTTGGCCCATTCCTTCCAGATTTCCGGCTTGGCCTTGGTGCCCTTGGACTGCTCGGTGCCTTCCAGGAAGCCTTCGTAGGCCACATTCGACATGTCCACCACCACCTGCGCGGACTGCTCCAGCTGGGCCGGTGTGAGTGTGATGGCACCCTTGGCGTGCTGACCGATGCGGCCGACATGCACCGACATCACGGTTAACGCGCCCTGGCGGTACTTGATCGAGCGTTCCGCCGGGACCTGGGCCTGCGCCGCGCCCGCTGCAAAAGCTGCGAGAACCGCAGCGCCCAACAATACTTTCTTCATGGAGCCTCCTAGTGGGGAAGAAAAAGAGACAGGAGCGACCCGTCTAAGGGTGAACACAACTTCATGACGGCTTATTCCCGCCGCTTGTTAATACCGCTTTTTTCTGTCATGACGGCACCTTGCAATGACATCGTCAATTTGCTGACCAGGGCCTCCAGCTGGTTCATGTCAGCCTCGGAGAGTGCCGTAAACGGTTGCTTGAGATAGGCGATGTGGGGGGCAAATACACGCTCGAACTCGGCATCGCCTTTTTTGGTCAGGCGCACCAGGGTGGAACGGCCATCGGCCTTGGACGCTGTGCGCTTGACCATGCCGCGCGCCTCCAGACGATCCACCACCCCTGTCAGCGTGCCTTTGGTAATCAGGGTTTTTTCACCCAATTCGCGGAAACTCATGCCGCTGGTGTTGCCGAGCGTGGCGATGATGTCGAACTGGGCCGGCGTGAGCCCATAGACACGCACCCGCGCCGCCGAGTAACGCTCGAACGCGTGGTAGCTCTCGGCCAGCGCACGCAGGGTGCGTAAATAGCGCTCTCGAACCATATCGCGGGGAAGGTCGGCCAATGGGCCGGTATCGTTCTAACAAGAATCATCGTAACGCGCAGCAGACGCCCGCGTCAAGGCGATTTGCTGCCAACAGCCGATTGGCTGCTGACCGGCGATGTGCAGCCGGCCGGCAATTTGCCGGATTGCTTGGGCGCGATGCCGCAACGGCCCGGGCCGGGCTACTCCGGCTTGATCCCCGCCGCCCGCACCACCGCACTCCACTTCGCGACCTCGTCTTTAAGCATCGCGCCAAACTCCTCCGGTGTGTTGCCGACCGGCTCTGCGCCTTGGTCGAGCAGGCGCTGCTTGATGTCAGCCGCGTGCGCGGCTTTGTTGACCGCTGCGGCGAGTTTGGCGACGATGTCTTTGGGCGTGCCGGCCGGGGCCAGCACACCGTACCAGAGCGCCATCACCAGGTTGATGCCGGACTCTTTGAGTGTCGGCACCTCGGGCATGATCTCAGAGCGTTTGGCCCCTGCGGCGGCGAGCGGGCGCAGGCGGCCTGATTTGACATGCGGCAGGATTGACGGGACGTTGATAAACACCATGTCAATTTCGCCCCCTATCAAGGCTGTCAGCGCCGGGGCGCTGCCTTTGTAGGGAATGTGCAGGATGCCGGTTTTGGTTTGCAGCTTGAACAGCTCGCCGGTGAGATGCTGGGTGCTGCCGGCCCCGGCCGAGCCATAGGTTAGCGCGTCCGGTTTGGCGCGCGCTGCACTGATGACATCGGCCGCGCTTTTGTAGGACTTGGCGGCGTTGACGACCAGGATATTTTGGCTGTCGGAGAACACCGCCACCGGCGCGAAATCGCGCAGGGTGTTGAACGGCGGATTTTTGTAGAGCGACATGTTGATCGTCACTGCCGAGGTATTGATGAGCAGGGTGTAGCCATCGGGCGCGGCCTTGGCGACAAATTCGTTGGCGATGTTGGTGCCCGCGCCGGGTTTGTTTTCGACGATGATCTGCTGCCCGAGAATGTCCGAGAGCTTGCCCGCCAGCAGGCGCGCGTTGATGTCGACACCGCCGCCAGGGCTGTAGCCGACGATGAGTTTGACCGGGCGCGCAGGCCAGGTTTGCGCCTGGGCCGCGCTGGCGGTGCCTGCGAGCAGCACTGCGAGCGCGAGTTGCGGGAGCGATGGCGGGAAAGATGGCAGAAAAGCAGGGAAGCGGCGCATGGCGGTCTGGCTGGTGGATGAGCAAGCGGCAGAATACGACAGGTTGTTGATTGGAGCCGCCGCGGCAGTGATGCGTCGACAGCGCGGAGTAAAACAGTGCAGAGTAAAATCGTGCGCATGCCGCAACCCCGTTTTGTCCACCTGCGCCTGCACTCGGAATATTCGATTACCGATGGCCTGACGCGCGTTGACAGCGCGGTGGCGAAAGCGGCCAAGGACGGCATGGGCGCGCTGGCGCTGACCGATTTGTCCAACCTGTTTGGCATGGTCAAGTTTTACAAGGCGGCGCGCGGTGCGGGTGTCAAACCCATCGTCGGCGCCGATGTGTGGATCACCAACCACACCGACCGCGACAAACCTTCGCGCGTGCTGCTGCTGGTTACCTCCAAAGATGGTTATCTGCTGCTGTGCCGCCTGCTCACGCGCGCCTGGCTGACCAATCAGCATCGCGGCCGCGCCGAGATTGACAAGGCGTGGTTGAAGCAAGGCAGCGGCACTGCCGGGCTGATTGCCCTCTCCGGTTTGTTACACGGCCCGGCAGCGGGCGACATCGCGCAGGCGCTGGAAGCGGGCAAGACCGACACAGCCGAATTGCTTTCCAACGAGTGGGCAGCCGCATTTCCGAACCGTTTTTATATCGAGGTGCAGCGCGACCGTGCCTCAGCCGCCGCCAACCTGATCGAGCAGCAGTTGCGCCGCATCGTGGCGCTGGCGAAAAAGGTCAAGCTGCCAGTGGTGGCAACGCACGCCATTGAGTTTCTCGACGCCAGCGAATTTCGCGCGCATGAGGCGCGCGTGTGCGTGGCCGAGGGCTTCATGCTGGGTGACACGCGCCGGCCCAGACATTATTCGCCCGATCAATATTTCAAATCGCAAGACGAGATGGCGGCGCTGTTCGCCGATTTTCCGGCGGCGCTGGACAACGCGGTGGCGATTGCGCAGCGCTGCAATTTCAGCTTGAAGCTGGGCGACGCCCATCTGCCCAATTTCCCCACGCCTGCGGGCGTGACGGTGGACGATTACCTGGCACAGCTCTCGCGCGAGCGGCTGGAGCTGCGCCTGGCGCAGTTGTATCCGGAGGCGGCAGCGCGTGAGGCGGCACGGCCGCGCTATGCCGAGCGCCTCGAATTCGAGATCAACACCATCTGCAAGATGAAGTTCCCCGGTTATTTTTTGATCGTGGCCGACTTCATCAACTGGGGCAAAGCCAACGGTGTGCCGGTGGGGCCGGGGCGCGGTTCGGGGGCCGGCTCACTCGTGGCCTACTCGCTTGGCATCACCGAT
>JANOYK010000713.1:0-2831 GCA_031428855.1 Burkholderiales bacterium
CGGCCGCATTTGCCCAGCCCCGTGCGAATCAGCCTGCACCCTCAACATCAACGATGACGCCGTCGGCATCAAGTCGATTGAGCACATCATTATCGACAAAGGCTGGGAATCAGGCTGGGTCACGCCGCAGCCACCCAACACCAAGACCGGCAAAAAAGTCGCCGTTGTCGGCTCCGGCCCAGCCGGTCTCGCCGCCGCACAGCAACTCGCGCGCGCCGGGCACGATGTCACCGTGTTCGAAAAGAACAGCCGCATCGGCGGTCTGCTGCGCTATGGCATCCCCGATTTCAAAATGGAGAAGGGTCTGATCGACCGCCGTATCGAACAGATGCAGGCCGAGGGCGTCACTTTCAAAACCGGTGTCTTCATCGGCAGCCACAGCAAACAGCAGCCGTTCAATCCGCTCATCACCAACGATGCCACCGAGACCATCAGCGCGAGCCAAGTGCTGGCCAATTTCGACGCAGTAGTCATGTCCGGCGGTGCCGAGCAGCCGCGCGATCTGCCGGTGCCGGGGCGCGATCTCAAAGGCATCCATTTCGCGATGGAATTTTTGCCGTTGCAAAACAAGGTCAACGCTGGCGACAAACTCAAAGACCAAATCCTCGCCACCGCCAAAAACGTCGTCGTCATCGGCGGCGGCGACACTGGCTCTGATTGCGTCGGCACCTCCAACCGCCACGGCGCTGCGGCGGTCACCCAGTTCGAGCTGTTGCCACAGCCGCCCGAACACGAGGACAAACCGCTGGTGTGGCCCTACTGGCCGACCAAGCTGCGCACTTCATCGAGCCACGAAGAAGGCTGCGCGCGCGACTGGAGCGTCGGCACCAAACGGTTTGAAGGCAAAAACGGCAAGGTCGAAAAACTGATCGGCTGCCGCCTCGAATGGAGCGGCACCGGCGCGCAAATGAAAATGACCGAAGTGCCGGGCAGCGAGTTCGAGATCAAAGCTGATCTGGTACTGCTCGCAATGGGCTTCGTCTCGCCAGTGCAAAGTGTGGTCGATGCCTTCGGCGTCGAGCGTGACCAGCGCAACAACGCCAAAGCCGCCACCGAAGGCGGCAAGGCCTACAAAACCAACATCGCCAAAGTGTTCGCCGCCGGCGACATGCGCCGCGGCCAGTCACTCGTGGTGTGGGCGATCCGTGAAGGGCGCCAGTGCGCGCGCGCGGTCGATGAGTTGTTGATGGGCACTTCGGACTTGCCGCGTTAAATTCACATCGGCCTGAAACCGTTGGGGGACAAGGGTTTTGGGCCGGAGACCTCCTGCGGCTCGTTTAGCGCTTGCAGCGGGCGTACCATTTGCGCTGACCCATCCTAAGCCAGCGTCAATGACAGAAAATGACCCGCAGTGACCTACTCCCCACCCAGAATCGCCTTGACGTTATTCAACGAATTGAGTTCGACGAGGCACTCCAACCCTCTGATCCGCGTAATGTAGACACCAGCATCGCGCGTGGCGAAGACACGCTCAAGCTGCTCGCGGAAAAATCGGATTGCTGAAAGGGGAGCGCGAATCGGCGCGCGATTGTTGGAATGCGGCGCTTGTCGATCTCGCGCGCATGCGCTTGCCCGAGGCTGATCTGGTCCAGGAGTGGCTCGGCAAGTTGGATGAAATGCCAGGCAAGCGCGGGTAATTGTCTGGAAACCACTAGTCGGCCAGGTCCTTCTGAGCTTGAACCGCTACGGCTACCTACCGTTTCGCGGCAGCCAGATAAACCGCATTGCGTGTCCGTTTGCCCACGGCAACGACCACAACGATGAGTTCCTGATCACGCACCTCGTATACCAATCGATAGCCCACGCTGCGCAACTTGATTTTGTAGCGATCCGGGTGGCCGCGTAGTTTGGCCGCGACGATGCGTGGCGTGATGAGGCGCTCGGCGAGCTTGAGCTTGAACTGCTCCTTGATGCTGCCATCGAGCTTGCCCCATTCTTTGAGCGCTTCTTCCAAAAAGCCAAGCTCAAAGCTCATCGAGCCCAACTTTGATGACAGGTTGACCGGCGCGGGCATTGGCGATGGCATTCAATTCCAGATCTTCAATCTGATCCATCAGCGCCTCATAGGCCTTGGCGGGCACGCAGTAGAACGCCGGCGCATTGCGGTTGAGGATCGCCACCGGAAAGCCTTCCCCAGAGGCGACAGTGCCCATCGGGTTTTTCTTCAATTCAGAAACGCTGGCGGATGTTTCGGCGAGAATCAAGTTTGCCATGACGATATAAAAGGAATGTTTAAGATGCTAATATTAGCACTTTTAACAGGTCTTTTAAAGATCATCGGGACGCGAGATTGGGGTACCAGATCGGAATACGCGACCGCGATATTGCGTCCGGTGGCTAGGCTGAAACTCAGACATCAAGGTTCGTCGGGCGCGGATAATCTGGCTCGCGACTGTCTGAGGCACTTAGATAATCAAGTTTTTGGATTGATTCGCGCCATGTCAATTGAAGCAGTGATCCGCAGCCGCATCCGCACCGTGCCCAATTGGCCCGAACCGGGCGTGATGTTCCGCGACATCACGCCGTTGCTGAGCGATGCGAAGACCTTCCGCATTCTGATCGACGCCTTCGTCGAACAATTTCTCGATCAGCACATCGACATCGTGGCCGGCATCGACGCGCGTGGCGTCATCCTCGGTTCAGTGGTGGCTTATGGCCTCAATCGCGGTTTCGTGCCGGTGCGCAAGGCGGGCAAGCTGCCGTTTGACACGCTCTCTGAGGAATACGCACTCGAATACGGCAAGGCCTCGCTGGAGATTCACACCGACGCCATCACGCCGGGTGCGCGCGTGTTGTTGATGGACGATCTGATCGCCACCGGCGGCACCATG
>JANOYK010000714.1:0-3370 GCA_031428855.1 Burkholderiales bacterium
AGGTTCAGTTGTTGCAGCGCGCGAACAACTGCGTTGTACATGCCGCCTTGCAGGATGATGCCGATGTCGGTGAGACAACTCTTGGCATCGGCCTCACCGTCCGCCTTACCAGCCGGCAACACGCCTTCAAACACTTCGTTGAGTTTTTCGCGCTTGATGAACTCCACTGCGGCCGGCCAGCGGTGCTCGAACTTGTGTTTCTCCTGCGCGTAGGAAGACGGCGGCAGCACGATGTTGCCGTAGTCGAAGCTCGGTTCCTGCAGCAGCGCGTTGCGCGAAATCTTCGCTTCGACGTTGTCCTTGCATTCAAACGAGCCATGCACGTGGCAGGCGCGGATGCGCAGTTCCACAAACACCGGCGTGCTCGAGGCCTCCGACAACTCAAACGCTTTCTCGACAGCATGCACGATCGACGGCAGATTCGGGCGCGGGTCGAGCAGCCACATTTGCGACTTCATCGCAAACGCGTGGCTGCGTTCCTGCATGATCGACGAGCCTTCGCCGTAGTCTTCACCGATGATGATCACCGCGCCGCCTTTGACACCGCTTGATGCGAGGTTGGCGAGCGCGTCGGAGGCCACGTTGGTGCCGACGGTGGATTTCCAGGTCACCGCGCCGCGTACGGGATAGTTGATGGATGCGCCCAGCATGGCAGCGGCCCCAGCCTCGGACGCATTGGCCTCGAAGTGAATGCCGAGTTCGGACATGAAGTCACTGGCGTCGGCCAGCACGTCAATCAAATGCGAAATCGGCGCACCCTGATAGCCGCCGACGTAGGACACGCCCGATTGCAGCAAGGCCTTGGTGACAGCGAGAATGCCCTCACCGTGGAAGGTGTCGCCTTTGCCGAGTTTGAGGAGTTTCACTTCCTCTTTGAATGAGCGTTCCATCGTCAATCCTTTCGCACCAGCATCGCAGCCGCCGCGTTGGCGCTGCGCTCAATCGAAAAACACATTTTTGAAGCGGCGATTGCCGGCACCGCGATACACCGCAAAAGCGGTACGGTCCGTCGTCGCCACCAACACCGTACCCAAATGGCGTGACAGCCAGACCAAGGAAGCGTCCGCCAGATCCATTGGCAGGTCATGGTACTGCTCCATCAACGCCGCAAGCTGGCCGGATTGTTCGTCCGGCAGATGAAACACCGCCGCGCCGCCCGCCGCGATCCAGCGTAACAGCCCGGCGCGGGCCAGCTGCGGCGCGAGATGACAGACTTCAGTAATCACCGGCCAGGTGGTGACGAGGCGCTCCGGCCGCGCCTTGAAAAAAGTGGCGGCGCGCGCATGGTGGTGGTCGCGCGCGTTGAGCCACGCCACCAGCGGGCCGCTATCGACGGCGAGCAGATTCGGCACGCAACTTTTGCTTCACACGCAGGGCAACGTTTTCGGACAAATCGGCGCGCCCGCGAAACGAGCCAATCAGGCCCAGCTTCTCGGCCAGTTCATGCGGCGAGTCACCGCGCAGCTTTTGCTGCGCCAACGCGCTAAGGCTGCGCTTGACCACCTGCGAGCGGGTTTCGCCCAGTTGCTCGCTCAATTTCGACAGTGCGGCAAATTCGGCATCATCGAGCCGCACGGAAAGCATTTTCATGTCAGCCTCCAGCGCATGTTGTATGACAAGGCATCATACACGGACCGGCATTTTTACCCGCATGCTGCTAGCAAAGATGCATGGGCCGGGCCTCCTGAAGGGTTAGGCTGCTTCTGCACCCGCTTTGGCGGCATGGTGACCGGTAATGCGCATGCCCGCCGGCGCATAAACACTGAGTCGTCGCTTATAAGCGAATATGCTACAGTGTACGCATGGAAGTCCTGCATTATCTTGACCGCGCGGGCAAGGACCTGTTTCAGCGCTGGCTCGACAAGCTCAAAGACCGGCAGGCGCGCATTGCGATCCAGCGGTGCGCTTATCAACAACGGTCAGGAGCGCCCGATGGCAAACACTAAGCCCCCTATCACACACGAAGACGCAAGCATTGCTTCGCTTAAACGCGACCCGGGATTTGCGATTGACTATCTGAATGCGGTACTCGCTGATGGCGAGCGTGGTGAGCAGCTGCTGGCATTGCGGCGCATGGCAGAGGCGTTTGGCGGCGTAGCAGCGCTGGCCGGCAAGGCCAATCTCACTCCCAAAACGCTTTATCGCACCCTGTCCGCCAATGGCAACCCCGAGTTGCGCAGTCTTTCTGCATTGCTTGGCGCGATGGGTCTGCGGCTGGCGGTTCAGCCCGCGCCAAAAGTGCGCACTGTGCGTACGGTGCGTAGCGCGCGTACCGTGCGCGCTACGCCACGCCCACCCGCCGCGCGACTGCGCTTGCGCATGCCCTCTCCTGGTTTGCGCGCTGTGGCCTGAATTTTCTGGCCGGGCCGAACTGGCGGCCCGTGCTTCGCCAGCCGCTGCTGGTTTACGCCGGCTCCAGCCCGTTCTTGCGTTTGCTGGCGGTCGATGCAGGCGACTTCATGTAGTCAAGCATCTTGCGCACCGCATCAACCTGCGTGCAGGTGGGCGAGATACCGGCCGAGAAGGTGGTGAGCAGGGAGATTGGCGCGGGCAGTGTGCCGAGCACCTTGATGCCGGCGATGTGAATCAACTCGGACATTTGCTGAATGCCCAACTCGGCGCGGCCAGCCGCGAGCAGGGAGCCGACCGGGGTGCCGGGCGGTGCCAGCACCAGCTTGGGTTTGATCGTCTCGGCAATGCCCCATTGCGCAAATAATTTATCGAGATAAACACCACTCGGGCCGGTGGAGTAGCACACGCTCTTGGCATTCAAAATCGCCTGCTTGAACGCGGCCTCAGAACTGATGTCCGGCTCGGGTGCGCCGGCGGGCACTGCCACTGCCGCACTAGATGTCACCACATCGACCTTGCTGCCCGCCAGCAGCCGGCCTTCACTCACCAGCGCGTCAATCACACCGGCCGCCAGCATCACGACGTCGAGCGACTCGCCCTCACGCACGCGCTTGGCGAGATTGACGCCACCGTCGTTTTCAAACACCAGCGCCTGGCCGCTGAGCTTGGGGTAATCGATCACAAAGTCCGCCAGAAAATCTTTGGTGGCCAGCGAGGTCATGATTTTGATCGGGGTTGATGCCAATTGAAACTCCTGAATAGTGAGGGTGTGTTGCGGTGGCGTTAACAGAGGGAGGGGCGCAGACATTCTAATTCGGGCCAGGCGGCTTACCCGAGCATCCCCGGTAGCCAGGTCGCCACCGCCGGCACAAAAAACACCAGCGCCAGCAGCACCAGGCTCATGAGCACGAACGGCGTCACCGCGCGGAAAATATCGGCCATCGTCACCTCTGGCGGTGCCACGCCCTTCATCGTCATCAACAGCAAACCATGCGGCGGCATCAGCAGGCCGAGTTGC
>JANOYK010000715.1:0-1990 GCA_031428855.1 Burkholderiales bacterium
GCATCGGGGATTTCGATGCCGAAGTAGGGCGCGTCGCGCGAGATGTCCCAGTCGCCGAGCTTTTTGTCGCCTTCCCCTTCGAGCCATTCGCGCGCCTTGTTGGCGACTTGGGATTGCAGCTTGCCGTCGAGCGCCCAGCCGCGCAGGAACTCAACGCACCTGGGGTCGGAGAGTTTGAAGAAGTAGTGATCCGATGATTTCATCACCGGCACTGCGCCCGAGAGCGTGGAGTAGGGGTTCTTCAAATCGGTCGGTGCATACACTGCGCCGCAGACTTCGCAGGCGTCGCCGTATTGATCCTTCGCGCCGCACTTGGGGCACTCGCCCTTGATGTAGCGGTCGGCCAGGAACATGCCCTTGACCGGGTCGTAAAACTGTTCAATCGATTTTTTGTAGGTGAGCTTGGCGTCGTCGCGCAGGCGGCGGTAGATGTCTTGCGACAGTTCGGTGTTCTCGGCCGAGTCGGTCGAGTGCCAGTGGTCGAAGCCGATATGAAAGCCTTCGAGGTATTGGGCGCGCTCGGCGGCGATGCGGTTGACCAGTTGCTTCGGCGTGATGCCCTCGCTCTCGGCTTTGAGCATGATCGGCGCGCCGTGGGCGTCGTCGGCGCAGACGAAATGGACTTCATGCCCCTGCATGCGCTGAAACCGCACCCAGATGTCAGCCTGGATGTATTCCATGATGTGGCCGATGTGGAACGAGCCGTTGGCGTAGGGCAGGGCGGTGGTGACGAACAAGCGCCGCTTTTTGCTGGCGCTGGCGCTTGTGGGGGTGCTTGTGCTGGCGCTTGTGCTGAGAGTGGTGCCGGACATGGATTGCTGCTTTTTTGAGAGGGCGGAAAGACCGCGAGTTTATCAGGGCCAAGAGTGAAAACGAGGGCAGTTGCGATAAACTAGCGGGTTGATACGCCACTGACGCCACTGGATTCCGGCATTCGCCGCAATGACACGCGCCACATTGGGATGATCCCTCATTCCGGAAACGCCTTCACACCCATGAGCATCACTGTTGAACAGATCCAGACCGCCCTTAAAGCGGTGATTGACCCGAACACCGGCAAAGATTTTCTCGCCACCAAATCGGCGCGCAACTTCAAGGCCGATGGCAACGACATCAGCGTTGACATTGAATTGGGCTACCCGGCCAAGTCTCAGGTGGACGGCCTGCGGCGCGAGACCATCAAGGCGCTCAAGGCGATTCCCGGCGCGGGCAATGTGTCAGTCAACATGACGATCAAGATCGTGTCCCACGCGGTGCAGCGTGGCGTCAAACCGCTGCCGAATGTGAAGAACATCATCGCGGTGGCTTCGGGCAAGGGCGGCGTGGGCAAATCGACCACGGCGGTCAACCTCGCGCTGGCACTGGCGGCTGAAGGGGCCACGGTCGGCATTCTCGATGCTGACATTTACGGCCCGTCACAGCCGCAAATGCTCGGCATCACTGGCCGGCCCGAGTCGGCCGACGGTAAATCGCTGGAGCCAATGATGGGCCACGGCATTCAGGCCAGTTCGATTGGTTTCATGATTGACGTCGAAACACCGATGGTGTGGCGTGGGCCGATGGTGACTTCGGCACTCGAACAGTTGCTCAAAGAAACCCGCTGGCGTGATCTCGATTATCTGATTGTCGATATGCCGCCTGGTACCGGCGATATTCAACTGACGTTGGCGCAAAAAGTGCCGGTGACTGGCGCGGTGATCGTGACCACGCCGCAAGACATCGCGCTGCTCGACGCGCGCAAAGGCCTCAAGATGTTCGAGAAAGTCGGGATTCCGATCCTCGGCATTGTGGAGAACATGAGCACGCACATTTGCACCAGCTGCGGCCATGTTGAGCCGATTTTTGGCAGCGGCGGCGGCGGGCGCATGGCGTCGGACTACAACGTCACACTGCTGGGGCAGTTGCCGCTGCGGCTCGACATTCGCGAGCAGGCCGACTCCGGCAAGCCGACCGTGGTGGCGGACCCGGACGGCCCGGTGGCGGAAATCTA
>JANOYK010000716.1:0-3719 GCA_031428855.1 Burkholderiales bacterium
GGTCCGCGCCCTCAATTGACCGCCATCGCCCGGTACGCCTCGGCCAGCGGCGGAAATTGCAGCAGCAGCACTTCGGCACCACCTGGCCCCGCCGCCATTTCAAGCGGCGCTTCGTCGGGTGTGAGATAGATGCTTTCCAGCGCTTGCAGCGTCTGCCCTGCATGCAGCAAGATGCCGCCTGCCACCAGCGCGTATTGGCCAGCACCAGTGGAGGGTGCGAGGCCTTGGGCGGTGCTATTGGGCGGCAGGCGATAGAGCGAGACGGCGAGGCCGCCGTCTTCGAGCGGCAGCAGTTCTTCGCATTGCGCCTGCGTCAATCCGCACAAAGCAGCAGCGCCCTGCAGCGTGATCGGTTCGGAGCTGAAATGTTTTTTCGGCCCGCGCACCATGCGCTCGCGCGCTTCGGGCATGAACTGCGCGCCCGGGTCGTAACGCGGGCGCAGGGTGAGGTACTGCACACCCTGCGGGCCGCACACAATCGGCCCGTAGCCGGTGTAGGCACCGGCGTAATGCACCAGCAGCGGCTGCACCGCATGACGGCCAAGCGTGCCGCCGCCGCCAACGATGACCTGAAACTGGTTTTGCTGGTGAAAGTGCGGCAGGATGGTGGTGTTGGGGTCTTGCTCGATCAGGAACACATGCGGCGCATCGGCGGCGGCGCACGCTGACTCTTGCAGGTACTCGCCCTTGTAGTAGCCGGTGCCGTTGGGCAGGGTCAGGTGACGGCGGCGCGCTTGCTGCGTGGCCTGGGTGCCGATCATTTTCATTGGTGGTTCGTCCGTAGAGTGCGTTGTGTGGAGTTCTATCAGCCGGCCGCGATTATATAAAAACCTGTCATCGCCTGAAGCAGCGCTGCAGCAGCGAATCTACCGAAGCATGCTGATGCGAACCAGCGCTGGGAGCGGGTTTGCGGGCAGCTTCCATCGCCGCGCCTCAATCGCGCTGCTGCATCCGCAGCTGGCGCGCCTGATTCTCCAGGCGCACGTCTTCAATGTCGCCGAGCACGGCGTCAAGATCGACCGCTTTGAGCACGCGTTTGAAGTGGCCGGTGAGCACGGTCTCGGGGGTGAGCTGGCCAGTCCTGTAATGCGCCCAGATCTCCGCGCCATAAGCAGTGGTGAGAAGCGCGGGGGCAAACTGGCCGAAGTAATGGCGCAGGTTGGCGACATCACGCTCCAGCATGGCTTCGGCGTGGTTGTTGCCGGCCGCGTCGACCGCCTGCGGCAGGTCGATGATGACCGGGCCATCGGCGCCGATCAGGATATTGAATTCGGACAGGTCGCCGTGGATCACCCCCGCGCACAGCATGCGCACCACTTCACCAATCAAGGCGCGGTGGGTGGTAAGCGCGTCGTCCTCACTGAACTCGACATCGTTGAGGCGCGGCGCAGCGTTGCCTTCGGCATCGGTCACCAGTTCCATCAGCAACACGCCCTCGTGGAAGCCGTAGGGTTCGGGCACGCGCACACCGGCAGCAGCCAAGCGGTAGAGCGCGTTGACCTCGGCGCTTTGCCAGGCTGCCTCTTGCGATTGGCGGCCATAGCGCGTGCCTTTGGCCATCGCGCGCGCCTGGCGTGAATTTTTGGTTTTGCGGTTTTCGGTGTAGTCCACCGCCTGGCGGAAGGCGCGCTTGTTGGCCTCTTTGTAGACCTTGGCGCAGCACGCAGCTGCATCGTCACCACGGCGCACCACAAACACCATCGCCTCTTTGCCGCTCATCAATTGGCGCACCACGCTGCTGATTAAGCCGTCTTCGAGCAGGGGTTGCAACCGGCCGGGGATTCTCATGCGCGCAGTTTAGGGCAATGCTCTGCCAGCGGTGAAAGGCGCGATGACTTGATGCATACTTCGACGCGCACAAGCCCCCCGTCCTCTCACAATCCCCCGGTCCTCTGACTCATCCACCCCACCCGCCATGTTCACCACCCGCCCCGAAATCATTGGCACCTTTGGTGTCGCCTCTTCCACCCACTGGCTCGCCGCGCAAACCGCGATGGGCGTGCTCGAGCGCGGCGGCAATGCGTTTGACGCGGCGGTGGCCGGCGGCTTTGTGTTGCAGGTGGTCGAGCCGCACTTGAACGGCCCCGGCGGTGAGGTGCCGATTCTGTTCTGGAACGAGCGCGAGCAGCGCATGCGCGCGCTCAACGGCCAGGGCTTTGCGCCGGCCGATGCCAGCCCCGCCACCTTCCGCCGCATCGGCTTTGAGCAGGTGCCGGGCATTGGCCCGCTCGCCGCCACCGTGCCGGGTGCCGTGCCGGCCTGGCTCACCCTGTTGAAAGAGCACGGCACCTGGAGCCTCGCTGACGTGCTGGCCCCGGCCATCGGCTATGCGCGCGATGGCTTTCCGCTGGTGGCGCGCGCGGTGCAGGCGATTCTCGCGGTGCGTGAATTGTTTCTCACGCACTGGCCGTCATCGGCCGAGGTGTGGCTGCCGGGTGGCAAAGTGCCGCAGCCGGGTGCGCTGTTCCGTCAGCCGGTGATGGCGGCGATGTATGCCCGGCTGGTGGCTGAGGCTGAGAAGGCCGGCAGCAGCCGCACCGGCGTGATTGATGCCGCGATCAACACCTGGCAGACCGGTTTTGTCGCGCGCGAGATCGATCAATTCTGCCGTACCACCAGCGTGCGCGACAGCAGCGGTGAGGCGCATGCCGGCTTGCTGCGCTATGAAGATATGGCGGCGTGGCGTGTGACTGAGAGCGCGCCGCTGACAATCGACTTCGGCCGCCATACCGTTGCGAAATGCGGCTTCTGGAGTCAAGGGCCGATGCTGCTGCAACAACTGGGCATGCTGCGCCATGCCGGGCTGGAACAGCACCCGCCCGGCTCCGCGGAATTTGTGCATCGTGTGACCGAAGCGGCCAAGCTCGCGCTGGCCGACCGTTTCGCGTGGTACGGCGTGGCACCGGGCGCGCGGGCTGATTTGGCGCAGTTGCAAACCGCGCTGCTGTCGGATGACTATCTGCGCGCGCGCTGGGCGCAGGTGGATCTGCAGCGCGCCTCCACCACACTGCAACCGGGCCAGCCGATGGGTCACGCACCCGCGCTGCCTGACCTTGCAGTCAGCGCACGCAGCCTGCGCAACGCCGACACCCGCTTCGGCATCGGCGAGCCGACCTTCGCCAACCTGCCGCCCGTGAGTGAATGGGCCGACCGTGAAATTTTTGTCGGCGACACCTGCCACATCGATGTGATCGACTGCCACGGCAACATGGTCGCGGCCACACCGTCGGGCGGCTGGCTGTCGTCGAGTCCGGCGATTCCCGCACTCGGCTTCGCCCTCACCACGCGCCTGCACACCACTTGGCTCGACGCAGGCCTGCCCAATTCGCTCACCCCGCACGTGGCACCCTGCATCACGCTCTCGCCCACGCTGGCGCTGCGCGACGGCGCACCCTACGCCGCGTTCGGCACACCGGGCGGCGACCAGCAAGACCAATGGCAGGTGGGGTTCTTTCTGCGCCACGTGCTGCATGGCTTCAATTTGCAGGAGGCGATTGATGCGCCGTCATGGCATGTCAAACATTTTCCCGGCTCGTTCTGGCCGCGCCAGATCACGCTCAACACACTTACGCTCGAATCCCGGTTTGATGCAGAGGTAATCGAACGCCTGCGTGCGCTCGGGCATCAGGTGGTGGTGGGCGACGCGTGGTCGGAGAGCCGCCTCTGCGCAGCCAGCCGCACCCGCGATGCACAGGGGCGGCTGGTGTTGCGTGCCGCCG
>JANOYK010000717.1:0-4653 GCA_031428855.1 Burkholderiales bacterium
GGCCGAAAACTGTTGGTGGGAGCGGGTTTTCGGCCGATCTTGCCTCTAGCAGCCTTATAGGTCGGTGACGGCACCCTTGGTGGCCGGCCCGACCAGCTTCATGTATTTCGCCATCAGGCCGCGGGTGTAACGCGGTGCCGGGCGCTTCCAGGCGGCACGGCGTTTGGCAATCACGTCATCGGCGACATTGAGTTGCAGCAGCAGTTGGTGCGCGTCGATGGTGATCGAGTCGCCTTCTTCGATCATCGCGATCAGGCCGCCTTCGTAGGCTTCCGGCGTGACGTGGCCCACCACCATGCCCCAGGTGCCGCCGGAGAAGCGGCCGTCGGTGACGAGGCCAATCGAGTCGCCCAGACCCTGCCCGATCAGGGCCGAGGTGGGCGCGAGCATCTCTTGCATGCCGGGACCGCCCTTGGGGCCTTCGTAGCGGATCACGACGATATCGCCGGCCTTGATCTTGTTCGCGCTGATCGCTTCCATGGTCTCGTTTTCGGAATTGAACACGCGCGCCGGGCCGGTGATGGACAGGTTTTTCAAGCCGGTGATCTTGGCGACGCAGCCTTCGGGTGAAAGATTGCCTTTGAGAATGGCGAGGTGGCCTTGCGGATACATCGGCTTGTCCCATGGGCGCACCACTTCACCGTCCGGCGTTTTTTTCCACGCCTTCAATTCTTCGGCGATGGTCTTGCCGGTGATGGTGAGGCAATCACCGTGCAGGCAGCCGTGCTCCAGCAGCAGGTTGAGCACCACCGGCACGCCACCGGCCTGGTGCAGGTCAGTCATCATGTATTTGCCCGAGGGTTTCAAGTCGCACAGTACCGGCGTCTTGACGCGCACGCGCTCGAAATCGTCAATCGTCCACTCCACTTCGGCTGCCGAGGCGATAGCGAGAAAGTGCAGCACGCCGTTGGTCGAGCCGCCGGTGGCCATGATGAGCGAGACCGCATTTTCAATCGACTTGCGCGTGATGATGTCGCGCGGACGGATATTGTGTTTGATGGCGTTGATGAGCACGGCGGCCGATTGTGCGGCGCTGTCGGCCTTTTCGCCGTCGGGGTTGGCCATGGACGATGAGCCGAGCAGAGACAAGCCGAGCGCCTCGAACGACGACGACATGGTGTTGGCGGTGTACATGCCGCCGCAGGCACCGTGGGTGGGGCAAGCGTTGCGCTCGATGCCGTCGTAATCTTCTTTGCCGATTTTGCCGGCAGAGAACGCGCCGACCGCTTCGAACGACGACACCAGATTGACCGGCACGCCTTTCCACAGGCCCGGCTTGATGGTGCCGCCGTAGACGTAGATCGAGGGGATGTTGATGCGCGCCATCGCCATCATGCCGCCCGGCATGTTTTTGTCGCAGGCACCGACGATCAGCGCGCCGTCCATCATCTGGCCGTTGACAGCGGTTTCAATCGCGTCGGCAATCACCTCGCGCGACACCAGCGAATACTTCATGCCCTCGGTGCCCATGCCGATGCCGTCGGTCACGGTCGGCACGCCGAACACCTGCGGCATGGCGCCGCCGTCTTTCAGAGCCTTCATGGCGCGATCCACCAGCGGCTGAATGCCGGCGTTGCATGGGTTCATGTTGGAGTGGCCGTTGGCAACGCCGACGATCGGCTTGTCAAAATCGCCGTCACCGAAACCGACTGCACGCAGCATGGCGCGGTTGGGGCTGCGGTTGATGCCGCCGGTGATGGCCTTGGAGCGCCAGTTGAGAGGGCGGTTGGGGGTGTTGGAGTCAGCCATGATGAACTTTCTTGTGCAAGTGAGGGATGGAAGATGAGACCGGTGAGATGAGGCGGAGCAGGGCGGCGGTGCGGATGGCGGCGGTGCGGATGAGCGCAACCTGAAATTGTAGCGTTAGAGCCGGACCTGCCCCAGTTATTCGCGCTTACCCGCGCCGGCGGCTGACATCGCCGTTGCCATCGGTGCCGGCCGGTAGCAACTGATGATGGCACCGCTGGCAACCAGCACAAAGCCGGCCGCGTGATACAGATACAGCGATTCGCCGCCATACAGCGCGGCGAACAGGCACGCAAACAACGGCATGACGTGAATGAACACGCTCGCCTGCGCCGGGCCGATGCGCTTGATGGCGTAGCCGTACATCACCATCGCAAACAGGGTGGTGCCCGCGCTCATGTAAACCAGGCCCGCAAAGGGCAGCCAGGCAAAGGGCAGCCAGGCAAACGGCGGCAGCGGGCCCGCGGAGAGTTCGATCAGCACCAGCGGCAGCCCGAGCGGCAGGCTGACAACAGCGATCACAAACATCATGACCGAGAGCGAAATCGTCATCGGCCGGCGGTTCAGGTTGAGTGTGTAGAGTGCCCACAACACCATGCCAAACAACATGATCGGGTCCCCCGGCAGCACTTGCAGCCGCAGCAGGCTGGCCAGGCTGCCGTGAAACAGGATCACCAGCACGCCGCATGCCGAGATGAGCACACCAATCGCCTCTTTGAGATGCAGACGCTGCTTCATCAACAGCCAGCCAAGCAGCAGGATCAACACCGGAATGCCGGAATTGAGCAGGCCCAGATGCACCGCAGTTGAATGGTTGAGGCCGGTGAACACCAGCGCGTTTTGCAGCATGCCGCCGATCAGCGCGAGCAGCAGGAGCGGGGACCAATGGCTGCGCAGCGCGGCGCGCAGGGCGTGCCGCTCCTGCCACGCAAATGGTGCAGTGATGACCAGCACCACCACCCAGCGCAGCCAGGTGAGGGTGAACGGGCCATAGACGCCCAGCATCAGCTTGGCGACCGTCGCGTTGCTGCCCCACAGGGCCATGGTGAAAAATAGCGCGGCAAAGGCCGGTGCGCGTGAGGTGCTGCCGGCCGGGACGAACATACGCCTACAGTACGAGTTGAAACGCGCGGCCGCGCCCAAGCCGGTACATCGAAAAATCGCGCCGGTCCAGCGTGGCAATCTGATTGATGCCAAGCCGCTGCGCCAGATCGATCAAACTCGCATCGGCAAAATCGCAACGCGCCACCCCATAGCGGTCGATGATCGCCATCACCGCCAGGTAATCCGGGATCGGGTGAACCGTGAGCATGCCCATTTCGCGGGTTTTTTGCAGCCACCCCAAGGCGGCGCGCCGGTGTGACGGTGCGCTGGTGGCCACATACGCAGCTTCCGTCACCACGGCCTCAGTGGTCACCAGCGTGCCTCTGAAGCTGCTCAGCCAATTGGCTACCAGGCGGTGGGCGCTATCGCTCTCCGAGGTGACGGCAACGACTGGTCCGGTATCAAGCAGAACGCTTGTCACGGAAATGGGTGCGCTTGAGTTTGCTGATGTCGCGGCTGTCTATGGTGCTCGATTTTGCGGTTTTGGCGGCTTTTTCCTTGGCGATGTTGGTCTTTGAAAGCGCAAGTGCCTGCATCGCCAGTTCGTAGGCGGTGGGGCGCGGTTTGTGAACTGCCAGAAATGCATCAAGGGCGCGCACCACCACCTCGGTGCGGGAAAGACCGGCATCGTCACAAAAGGCACCCAGAGGCAGCGCCGTTTTGGGCGGGAGACGCACCGAAACCGGGTAGGTGTGAGTGGCCAAAGCAATTCCTTGTGATACAGTGAGTGGATATTGTAATACATGAATTTCGATTGCGCACCATGCTCATCCACCCCAACTTCGACCCCATCGCCATCTCGCTTGGCCCGATTGCGATTCGCTGGTACGGCTTGATGTACCTGGCTGCGTTTGTCGCCTTCATCGTGCTGTGCCGCATTCGCGCCACACAGCGGCCCGAATACGGCTGGAACGCCGCGCTGGTGGACGATGCGCTGTTTTTCGGTGTGATCGGCGTCATCCTCGGCGGGCGCTTGGGCTATGTGCTGTTTTATAAACCGGCCTATTACGCCGCGCACCTCAGCGAAATTCCGGCAGTGTGGCTGGGCGGCATGTCGTTTCACGGCGGCTTTCTCGGCGTGCTCGCGGCGATGTGGCTGCTGGCCCGCCGCCGCGAAAAATCATTCTGGAACGTGATGGATTTCATCGCACCCGCTGTGCCGATGGGCCTTGCGTTCGGGCGGCTCGGCAATTTCATCAACGGCGAGTTGTGGGGCCGGGCGGTGGTCAACCCCGAAAGCCTGCCCTGGGCCATGGTATTTCCGCAGGCGGGCGACGGCATTGCGCGCCATCCCTCGCAGTTGTATCAATTTGCCATGGAGGGCGTGCTCCTGTTCGTGTGCTTGTGGCTGTACGCGCGCAAGCCGCATCCGGCCGGTATGGTGTCCGGCGCATTCCTGTTTGGTTATGGCGTGTTCCGCTTTCTGGCCGAATTCGGCCGTGAGCCGGACAGCTTCCTCGGGCTGCTCTCGTTCGGCCTCTCGATGGGGCAGTGGCTCAGCGTGCCGATGGTGTTGGGCGGCATTGGACTGATGGCGTGGGCGGATCAGGTAAAGAAACCGGTCTAGAGTTGACGGCTGTTCCTGCCGGCATGACAACCGGTCATCACAACCGGCGTGCAGCGGGGCGCTGGATCAGGGATAAACTGATTTTTTTGGAGGTCACACGTCATGCACACTCTGCGCAATCTCGCCATGATCGCCGTTCTCGCCGCCACCCTGCCAGCCTGCGCGCCGCTCACCACGCAAAGCCCGGACGGCTCGATCCGCCCGCTCAACGCCGTCGCTGACGGCGACGACAAACA
>JANOYK010000718.1:0-3871 GCA_031428855.1 Burkholderiales bacterium
CTGCCAGGTGCGCGCTGCGGTGAGGATGACGCGGCCGGCGTAGGTGTAGTTGCGCAAATCGAGCTTGAGGGTGCGCGGCGGCTGCGCAGCTTCGGTGCTGCCCACCACGCGCTCGCTCGGCCGCACCAGTGCTTGCGCGACATAACTGACCTTGGTTGCACCGACACCACCGGCACCGTCGATACCAGCGTCACCAGCACCCGCAATGATCTCGTCCCACACCCGGCGCGTTAATTTGTCGCCGCGATACGCGGCCTTGCTGCCAAAGCCTGCTGCCAGCTTGAAAAACAATTCGCGCCGCGTGCGCCACAGGCGGTCTGCGTGGGCGGCGCAGCGGTTGCCCGCTGGTGCAAGGTGGCGGCGTTGACTGGTGCAGCAGACTGGTGCAGCAGCCAACCGCAACCCACCCGCGGGCGAAGGCCCCCACTGCCGTTTCAACTGGGGGAGACATGGCCGGTTTTCAAGCCGGCGTCTGCCGCAGTGCCGCAGGTGGCGGCCCAAGGTAAGAAAGTGTAAATGCGCTACCCGGTACACCCGCAGCATGCTTTAATTTCCTTGTCATGCGCCTGTGCGCGGATGTTTTCCGGGAGACCCGTCATGGCTGCTATCAAATTGGCCACTGTATTTTTCACCCCATCGGCCGCGCGCCGCAGTGCCGCCAGCGGGCTCGCCCTGGCCGCCCTGCTGGTCACGCTGCCCTATGCGCCCAACGCTGAAGCACGCGGCGGCCACCATCATCGCGGCGGTTTTTTTGTAGGCGGCGTGGTGTTGGGTGCCGTGCTCGCGCCGCGCTATGTCTACGCCGCGCCCTACTACTACCCGCCGCCGGTGTACTACGCGCCGCCGGTGTACTACGCGCCCTACCCGGCACAAGTCACCTATGTGCAGCCGCCGGTGATGGTGCAGCAGGCCGCGCCAGCGGTAGTGCAGCCGGTTGCTCCGGCACCGCCGCAGGTGGCCGCGACGCCGCAACCCCTCGGCATCGAAGACCGTCTGCGCCGCCTGCGCAGCATGTGCGAGCAAGGCTTGTTCACCGCCGGTGAGTGCCAGGGCCGGCGCGAACAGATTCTGCAAGAAATGTAATCCACGGCAAGCCGCCCGGCGCAGCGCTGCATTGCCAACACCCTCTGCAACCGCCGCTGCCAGCGGCGCTTGCCCCTGCGGCAGCGCGCGGCGGTTTGATGCCTGCTGCGGCCCCTATCTCGCCGGTCATGCCAGCGCACCAGATGCCGAAGCGCTGATGCGCTCGCGCTACACCGCCTACACGCTGCGTGACGAACCCTATCTGCTCGCCACCTGGCACAGCAGCACCCGGCCTGCGGCGCTGCATCTGGCGCGTGACAACGCCACCCGTGACAGCTCCAACAAATGGATCGGCCTTGAAGTCAAGCGCGCCGCAAGCACCGGAGACAACAACGCCATCGTCGAGTTTGTCGCACGCTTTAAGACCGGTGGACGCGCGCAGCGCATGCACGAGGTGAGCCGTTTTGTGTGTGAAGACGGGCGCTGGTATTACGTCAACGCGCAAGAGCCTGCGCCCTAAAACCCTTGGTACGAGCCGGTTTGCGCGCATCCACTTCCGTAGAACCGCTCTGGGAGCGGCTCTGCGGCCTATGCCATCACCGGTTTTGTGCGACTGGCTACTTCAAGTCCCGCACCAGCTCGGCCACGCGCGCGCATTCCTTGATGTGCGCCCGCCCCACATACTGCATGGCGGCAAAGCCGATCGCCATCGACAGCGCCTGCCCCGCCAGCGGCACATACTTCGTGACCTGCTTGACCGTGAGGCGCACCCCCACCACCTTGAGCGCCTCGATCACCAGCTCGCGCGTGATGAGCTTGCCCACCATCGCCCCACTCACCGCGACGATGGCCTGGTAGACGATCAACTGTTTGTTCGGCGACAGCTTGTCGATCTGATCCGGCGTGAGACCAAACTCACGGTTGATCTCGGGAATCAGCTTGAGCAGCGCGCCGGCATCGACTGCGATGTCAATGCCGGGCAGCGGAATGATGGCGGCTGCCGAGGCGATGGCGGCGGTGCGCGTGAGGCGCTTGCGCGAGCGCGCGATCGCCGCCTCAAGCTCAATCGGATTGCGTGGCAGGGCGTAGAGCTGGAGCGCGGTGGCGGGCATGGCGGGTCCTGCGGGCAGGGTGATGCGCCATCTTACCGGTGCGCGCCGGTACAATCGGCTGCCATTGTGGTGACCCTGCAGTTCAAAACAACCGAGGACGCGCGATCCGGCCGCGCTGCGCATGACCATCCATTTTCCGATTGTGGACGCGCATCACCATTTCTGGGATCCGCAGCTCAACTATCACCCGTGGCTGCGCAACGAGCCGCCGGTGCCGTTTCGCTACGGTGACTACAGCGCGCTCAAACGCCGCTATTTGCCGGTCGAATACTTTGCCGACGCCGCGCCGCTCCAGGTGGCCAAGACCGTCTACATCGAGACCGAGTGGGATCCTTCGGACGCGGCCGGTGAAATGCGCTATGTCGATCAATTGCGGCGCGCCACCGGCTTCCCCACGGTGGCGATAGCGCAGGCGTGGCTGGACCGCGCTGATTGTGCCGCCGTGCTGGCGCAGCAGGCGCAATATGACTTTGTGCGCGGCATTCGCCACAAGCCGCGCGCCAACCCCAGCCCGGCTGACACCGCGCCCGGCGGCATGACCGACGCAGCGTGGCGCGCCGGTTATGCGCGCCTCAAGCCAAACGGCCTGCACTTCGAGCTGCAGACGCCGTGGTGGCATCTGTTTGAAGCGGCGCAACTGGCGCGTGATTTTCCGGACACCTTGATCGTGCTCAATCACACCGGCCTGCCGTCTGACCGCAGCGCGCAAGGCATCGTAGGCTGGAAGCGCGCGATGCAAACCTTCGCCGCCGGCCCCAGCGTGGCAGTGAAAATCTCGGGTATCGGCCAGGCAGGCAAGGGGTGGACAGTAGAAGCCAACCGCGACATCGTGCTGACCACCATCGAGTTGTTCGGCGCGCAGCGTTGCATGTTCGCCAGCAACTTCCCGGTTGATGGCTTGTGCGCCTCGTATCAAACCATCTTCAATGGCTTCGATACCATCGTCGCGGATTTTTCAGATGCCGAACGCCGCGCGCTGTTCCACGACAATGCCGTGCGCATTTACCGCATGCCCTGATTTTTTCTTTGAACGCCTGTCTGCGAGCACCTCATGACTGACTCCTCCAAACCACGCATCGCCTACATCGGCATCGGACTGATGGGTCTGCCGATGACGCGCCGTCTACTCTCGCTGGGCTACGCGGTTACCGCGTTCGACATTGACCCGGCGCAGCTTGAAGCAGCGCGCGCCGCCGGTGCCACCGTCGCCACTGATGCAGCCGGTGTGTCCAGCGCCGCCGCAGCAGTGAAAGGCGCTGACCTCGTGCTGGTCAACCTGCCGACGCCCGATGCGATTGAGGCCGCCGTGTTTGGCGCCAATGGCACAAGCGGCGCAGCGGGCGCGATGAAACCACCGCAGTTGCTGATCGATTTTTCGACCAACACGGTCAAGCAGGGCAAGCAGTTTGCCGCGCGTCTCAAACAACTCAGCGGCTGCGCGTGGATCGACACGCCAGTCTCCGGCGGCCCGCCTGCGTCCGCCGCAGGCGCGCTCACCATCATGTGCGGTGCTGACAACGCCGCCGATGTCGAGCGCATCCGCCCGCTGATGGCGGACGTGTCGCAGCGCTTCACCCACATGGGGCCGATGGGCAGCGGCCTCGCGGCCAAGATGCTCAACCAGCTCATCGTCGGCTCGCTGCACGTGGTGCTGGCCGAGGCCGCATCGATGGCCGAAGCTGCCGGCATCGACGCCGCGCGCCTGCCCGAGTGTCTGGCCGGCGGCTATGCCGATG
>JANOYK010000719.1:0-6652 GCA_031428855.1 Burkholderiales bacterium
GCGCTGCGCCTGCTCGGCATAGGTTGCCGTGGTGCCAGCCGGGATCGTGCGCAGCGCCTGCCAAGCCGCACGCTGAAACTCGGTGCCGCCGAGGCTGACCGGAATCGTATCAAGCGCGTCCAGTTCGCCATTGAGGTAAGCCCGTAAACAGGCCGCAAACCCGCATGGATTGGACTTCTGCGTTAATTTCCAGGTACCGTAATGGCGCGTCAGCAAACGCTCCATGCGCGCTTCATAGCCGGCAAAATCGAGTGCGGCCAGCTGCTCGCCATCGACCGCAATCAAGACTTCCGCGAACGGTGCGCCCTTGGGCGCGGTGATGCGGTCAAACCACAGTGTTTGCATGATGATGTCCTTTCAATCGCTCTTGACGTTCCACAACGCCTGCGCAGCATAAGCACGCCATGGCCGCCAGCGCTCGGCGTGGCGCTCCAGCTCACGTGCGGTGCTGGCGATACCGAGGGCACGCGCGCTGCGCAGCAGGCCGAGGTCACTGGCCGGAAACGCGTCCGGGTCAGCGAAGCCGCGCATGGCAATGTAGTGCGCGGTCCACGGGCCGATGCCGGGCAGCGCAGTGAGCTCGGCGGTGAAGGCTTCGAGCCCGCTGTAGCGCGTATGCCAGTCTGGCGTGGCGGCAACATGGCGCGCGAGGCCAATCAGAGTTTGGGCGCGTGCGCGGATGATGCCGAGCGCGCAAATGTCCGCTACGTGCGCGCGCGCCAGCACCTCTGGTGGCGGGAACAAACGCACCGGCGCATCTTCCCCGCCACGCTGTGAATGTGTCGTGTCTAGCGGCGCACCGTAGCGCTCCACCAACCGCCCCGATAGCGTGGACGCCGCCTTGACACTGATCTGCTGCCCAAGCACCGCACGCACCGCCAGTTCAAACGCATCCCACGCGCACGGCACGCGCACCGGCTCACGCAACGCGGGCCGCAGCAAGCAGTCATGCAGCAAATGTCCCTGCACGGCGGCGAGCGGCGCATCGAGATCAAACATGCGCTTGACGCGCGCCACCACGCGCGGCAGTTGCGTCAACTGCTGGATCGCACAAGTGAGGCACAACGCATCACTGCGCGCATCGTGGCGCAGCTCGATCCACCCGGCCACACCACCCGGCGCAATCGAGCGCGCATAGGCCACGTCACTCACCACCTCGACACCGCGAAACGCGCGCGTGCGGTAGAAGCCCAGTAGTTGCGCAAAAACTGAAGACGGCATGGTGCCAAGGCGGATCAGCATGGCATCGTGACCACGCGGTGCGTCCGCCTGGGCAGGCGCCGGCTTTCGTGTCTGGGTTAGCCTCTTGGTTTGCGCCAACGGCTGCGTTCGCCGCAGCGCCGACGGCGCACGCGCATAGGTGTCGCGAAACACAGTGTTGAAGCGCCGCACGCTGTTAAAGCCCGCTGCGAACGCAATATCCGTCAGCGGCAACGCGCTCTCTTCGATCAACTGCTTGGCAAACAAGAGCCGCCGGGTTTGCGCCACCTGCACTGGCGTTGCGCCCAGATGCGTCTCAAACAAGCGGCGCAAGTGACGTGAGGTCACACCGATGCGCGCACTCAGTTGTTCGACCGACCCCTCGTTGAGGGCCCCCGCGTCAATCGCGCCGAGCGCCCGCGCCACCAGCGCCTCGCCCCCCGCCAGCGCCCGCAACACCGGCGCGCGCTCGGGGCGGCAGCGCAGGCAGGGCCGCAGGCCCGCCGCAAATGCCGCCGCTGCACTCGAATAGAAATCGACATTGCGCCGAAGCGGCGTGCGCGCCGGACACACCGGACGGCAAAAGATGCCGGTGGTTTTGACGCCGACAAAAAAGCGCCCGTCAAAGCGCGCGTCGCGCGTCTCGTAGGCACGGAACAATTGATCGGGCCGGCCAGCGGCAATCAGCTCACCGAGGTAGCCGTTTGCGGGGTTCGGCGCAGTGCTTGGCGTCGGGCTTGCCATCGGGCTTGCCATCGGGCTTGCCACCGGGCTTGCCATCGGGCTTGTTGCCAGGTTCGGCTCGACGGTTGATGCTGCGCCAGCGCGTGATGTTGCGTCACTCATGCCGCCACTGTAGCCGCTTTGTGCTCCAGCGACTAGCCGTTTCCGGACATGCATCTTTCGCCTGTGCTGCTGCTGCGGCCACGTCGGCAACTGCCTCAAGCGACCTCAGCCACTACCTCACTGCATCGTGCCGCGCAGCCGGATGTCGCCATACCAGGCGCGCACTTTCTCGCCGGTGTTGTCGGTGTCGGTCATGATGCCGATGCCGGTGATCGGCCCCGGTTCCTCACCATAGGCGCGCTTGAAGTCTTCATACACATCACGCCGCACGTTCTGCCACGCCCCCACATTGTCCGGCCCGCTGTCGGCCACGATCATCTTGATGCGCTCGGTGAAGTGGCTGGTAATCACGGTCTCGCGCGGCGAGCGCCGCCCCCAGATATACATCAGCGTGGCATACGGCAGCTCCTGCCCGGTGACGGCCTTGACCTGCCCGGCAAACAAGCGCTCACCAAAATCAAGTTTGGATTTGTCGCCGTCAAAACGGATCACCAGCCGCACCGGCGAATCTTCGGTCGCGCTTTTGGTGTTGTCCTGGGTCTTGAGCAGATCTTCAATTTTCCAGCGCCACGCCAGTTGCCGGTAGGTGCGCGCATCCAGGTTGTCGAGCGGATGCAGCAAGCCCGAGGCTGAGTTGTCGGCGCGCGCTTCGACCACGGTCGCGCCGTCCTTGTGGATCAGGTCATAACTGGTCGGCTTCTTGAAACGCGCCAGGGTCCAGACCTGCCAGCCGCCCGGCCACTCTGCGCCGGCCGGCGCGCCGGAAAATTCCGTCACGCCGCGCAGCAACACTTGGCGCGGCGCGTGTGGCAAATGGGCGGTGCAGCCCGCCGCCACCAGCGCGGCACCGGCCAGCGCGGCTATCCATGCGGTTCTTGACACACTGTCTCCTCTTGCCGTTTTGACTGCCCTGGCGGTCTGACGCCGCGTATACGCATGATACAGGGCCGCACTTGCCGCCAACCGCCAATTTGGCTCACAATGCGGCATGCCCAAATACGACATCACCGTCTCGGTGCGCACCGAGTTTTTGCCGAATCAGTCAGACCGCGAATCCGGCCCCTATGTGTTCGCCTATTTCATCACCATCAAAAATACCGGACAGATTGCGGCGCAGCTCATCAGCCGCCACTGGATCATCACCGATGCCGAAGGGCGCAAGCAGGAAGTGAAAGGGCTGGGCGTGGTCGGCAATCAGCCGCTGCTCAAACCGGGCGAAGAGTTTCAATACCAGAGCGGCACGCCGCTGCCGACACCGGTTGGCACCATGCGCGGCAGTTACCAGATGGTGGCCGAAGACGGCACCGCGTTCGATGCGCCGGTGGCCGAATTCATTTTGTCGATGCCGCGCACGCTGCATTGAGCGGCGGCAAACCTGCGCTATCGAACCAGTTGCATTTGCCCCCCTGCCCTGGCATCCCCAATCAGAATCTCTGACCACGATGCGCGCCTTCCTCAAATCGTTCCTGACGCCGCCCTTGATGGCGCTGGCGGCGCTGTTGATGTTTATCGAGGAAGTGTTGTGGGAGAGCGCCAAGCGGCTGATGGCGGTTCTCGGGCGCTTGCCGCTGATTCACCGCATCGAAGGCTGGATCAGCCGTCTGCCGCCGTATGGTGCCGCTGCCGTGTTTCTGCTGCCGGGCCTGTGTCTGCTGCCGGTCAAGATTTCCGCACTTTGGCTGATCGCGCATGGTCACGCCCTGCTCGGTCTGCAAGTCATCATCGCCGCCAAGCTGGCCGGCACGGTGCTGGTAGCGCGCATTTTTGTGCTGACCAAACCGCAGTTGATGACGCTGGTGTGGTTCGCCGTGCTTTACGCGCTCATCACCAGATGGCGCAACACGCTCTATGCCTGGGTCAAGACCAGCAGCACGTGGCAGCGGCTGCAAACACTGCGCGCGGCCGTGCGTACCTGGTTCACCGGTCTGCGCAAACACTGGAAACCAGGACGCATCGGCCGGCGCTTTCGCGCGATTCAGCGGCGGCAGCGGCGTGCCGCGTTTCGTTAGGGCGTGCCGCGCTCCGCCTGGGGTTTGGCAGCGGGGTCGCGCGGCGCAGCAGCATCCGCACGGTCCGCCTGTTGTGGCTCCGGTGTTGCCTGCGAGTTCTGTGTTGCCTGCGAGTTCTGTGTTGCCTGCGTACTCTTTGTTGCCTGCGCCTGCTGTGATGTCCGTGTCTGCTCTGGTTTCTGTGCTTTCTTCCTGGGCATGGTCCACCAGACGATGAAGCCGCCCAGCGCCAGCACCACCAGCATCTCCACATAAAAAATCCAGATCCCGCCTTCAAACATGCCCGCACCATTCACCGTTGATTTGCGAAGCACTATTCTAGCCGTCACCCTCACGCTCAGTGCGTGTGCAACACCGCCGGGCGCATCCACCAGTTCAACCACCGCATCGTCTCCGCTCACGGCGTCGACACCATCAACGCCATCGACGGCCCCCTCACCGCAATCGTCAGCCACAGCCCGCGCCAGCGCACCGGCCTGCGCGCCCGCCGCCTGCGCCCCGTGTGTGTGCGAGCCAGCCGCCGAGAAGCCGCCGCTCGCCGCCCTGCCGTCACCCAAACCCGCCTGGAGCCGCTCCACTTGGCAAGACGTGCCGAACTGGCACACCGACCGCCACGAAGAAGCCTGGCGCGCCTTCCTCGGCAGTTGCACCGCCCTCAAGCGCCAACCGCTATGGCGCGACCTCTGCGCCGACGCTGAGAGCGCCAGCGCCGCCTCTGCCAAAACATTTTTCGAGCGCCGCTTCACGCCCTGGCGCATGACCGGCAGCACCACCTCAATGGTCACCGGCTACTACGAGCCGCTGCTCAACGGCAGCCGCACCCGGCGCGGCGCGTTTCAGCAAGCGGTCTACGCGGCACCACCCGACCTGCTCACGATTGACTTAGGTGATCTGCGGCCCGACCTCAAAGGCCAGCGCCTGCGCGGGCGCATCGAGGGCAACCGCGTCATCCCCTACTACGACCGCGCCAATATCGAGAGTGGCCGCGCGCCGGTAGCGGGCCGCGAGATTTTGTATGTGGACGACGCCATCGACTTGTTCTTTTTGCAGATACAAGGCTCAGGCCGCGTGCGCCTCGACAACGGCGAAACCGTGCGCCTGAACTACGCCGATCAAAACGGCCACACCTACCGCAGCATTGGCCGGATTCTGGTCGACCGCGGCGACCTCAAACTCGAACAAGCCTCGATGCAAGGCATCAAAACCTGGGCGCAGGCCAACCCGGCCAAACTGTCCGACCTGCTCAACCAAAACCCCAGCTATGTTTTTTTCCGCGAGATCAAACTCGACGGCGAAGCCGGCCCGCCCGGCGCGCTCGGCGTGCCGCTCGTGGCCGGCCGCTCCATCGCGATTGACCCGGCCTTCGTGCCACTCGGCGCGCCGGTGTGGCTCGTCACCACCTGGCCCAACAGCCCGCGCCCGCTGGAGCGCCTGATGCTCGCGCAAGACACCGGCGGTGCCATCCGCGGCCCGCAGCGCGCTGATTTTTTCTGGGGTTTCGGCGACGACGCCGGGCGCGAAGCCGGGCGCATGCGCCAGAGCGGCGAGTTGTGGCTGTTGTGGCCGAACGGGGCTGAGCCGCCGAAGTAGGAGCGCCGGCGCAGGAACGCCAAAGCGGGAAATATCATCGGCCTGAAACCCGCTGCCAGAGCCACTCTTCACCGCATGATGGCCTGTCAGCCGCTCCCATCATCGGTATTCGCGGCATCACCGCCTTGAAAGCTGGCTAAGCGATGACGGAAAAAACGCGCGGCATGAAGCCCAGCGGTTCTTTGTCTTCATGACCAAATCGTTGCATCACGTCTTTGTAGGCCAAATAAGTCAGCGCACGAATATCGGGTTCATCTCCCGCATGCAGTTCCTGCAACTCCCGATCTAGCGCGGCGTCGTATCCAGCCGGATCGAGGCCGATAGTTTTGGCGGAAAACAGCGCATAACGCTTTCCATCAAGTTTGTAGGCTTGCGCGCGTGCGCTTGGTGTCAGCACCAAATTGACCACGGAAAAAACTGCCAGCACCAATCCACTCAAGGCAGCAAAATTGGCATCCTTGTCGATGTAGCCTTTAACGGCGGCAGTCGCACCGAGAACCAGTATCAGCGTGAGCACCACACCGGCACGCCGCCATACCGTCTCATGCAGCGCACAAACGCGCGCAGCGTAAGCCACTTCAAACTGCAAATCGTAATTGGAGCGCGTAATCATGGCTGCACCTCATCGTTCTGTTGCGCCGGCACTGCCCCCGGCTTTGGCAAGGGAGGTGGTGGTGGATTGGGCCGCGGTGGTACATGCCCGAATTGCTTCGTCACCAAACTCCACGTCATATAAGTCGTTCCGATTCACCCGATTTCAATAAGCTTACACCAGTTGCCGGGGTGAAACTCTCTCATCGGCACCCAACCCTCACCGACCGTGCCAGCGCACCTCGACAGCAATATCCAGCGGCATCCAGGAGCCGAATGTCCAAAACCCGCATCAAAGCTTTGCGGGCGGCACCCAGCGGCGCGCGCGCGGATGGAGCCGCCCCGTGATCGCATGAATATCGACGTGGCGCGGGTCAAACTTTTCCCCCACCCATTCAAGCATCTCGCCGTATTCC
>JANOYK010000720.1:0-3835 GCA_031428855.1 Burkholderiales bacterium
CTGTTGCGTGTCGATGAACCGACCCTGACCATGAACTTCATGGTCAACAGCTCGCCGCTGGCCGGCAAAGAAGGCAAGTTTGTCACCTCGCGCCAACTGCGCGAGCGCCTCGAGCGTGAGCTGCAGGCCAACGTCGCGCTCAAGGTTGAGTTCCCGGTCGACAACGACACCTTTATCGTGTCCGGTCGCGGCGAATTGCATTTGACGATTCTGCTGGAGACCATGCGCCGCGAGGGCTACGAGATGGCGGTTGGCCGCCCGCGTGTGGTGATGAAGGAAATCAATGGCGAACGGCAGGAGCCGTATGAGTTGTTGACGGTGGACATCGAAGACACGCAGCAAGGTGCGGTGATGGAAGAACTGGGCCGCCGCAAAGGTGACCTGCAGGACATGCAGTCGGACGGCAAGGGCCGCACCCGTCTTGAATACCGCATCCCGGCCCGCGGCCTGATCGGCTTTCAGGGCGAGTTCCTCACGCTGACGCGCGGCACCGGCCTCGCCAGTCACATTTTTGACGACTACGGCCCGCTCAAGGGTGACATGGGCGAGCGCCGCAATGGCGTGCTGATCAGTCAGGACAACGGTGCCGCTGTTGCTTACGCCCTCTGGAAACTGCAAGACCGCGGCCGCATGTTTGTCAGCCCCGGCGATATGCTCTACGAAGGCATGGTGATCGGCAGTCACAGCCGTGACAACGACCTGATCGTTAACCCGATCAAAGGCAAGCAGCTCACCAACGTGCGCTCGTCGGGTACCGACGAAGCGGTGCGCCTGGTGCCGCCGATCGAGCTCACGCTCGAAAAAGCGGTCGAGTTCATTGCCGACGACGAACTGGTCGAGATCACGCCCAAGTCGATTCGTCTGCGCAAGCGTTATCTGGTCGAGCACGAGCGTAAGAAGGCGCAGCGCCTCGCGGCGTAACGCGCGCATCATGGCGGGTAGCGCCCGCGCACTTTTAGCTGGCTGCTTCCTTGTCTGTTACTGAAAGCATCGCGGTGGACTTCATCACCCAAGCCTGGCAGTTTTCCTGGCAGCCCGAGTCAGCGCTGGTGATTGCCATGGTGCTGGGCTTGTCGCTCGTCATCGGCCGCATCGTGCCTGACACACGGCGGCGGCTGTGGAACATACTGGGTTTTTTCGCACTCACCTTTGCCGGCCAGGTGGTGGCGGGCTTTTGCGCGGTGGCCGGCTACGCGATGGCGGCGAGCGTGCTGTACGAAGTGTTCATCATCGCCGGCGGCCTCATCATCATCCGCCTGTGGGCGATGTTCTTTTTCCGCATCGTGCTGCCGCTGGTGCATCTGCGCGCACCGCACATTCTCGAAGATGTGATCGTCATCATCGGTGCCATCGCCTGGTGTCTGGTGCGGCTGCGTTATGCCGGGGCCGATCTGTCGGGCATCGTCGCCACCTCGGCCGTCATTACCGGCGTGATCGGCTTTGCCATGCAGGACACGCTCGGCAACATCATCGGCGGCCTCGGCATCCAGCTCGACAACTCGGTCAAGCTGGGCGACTGGCTTCAGATCGATGGCGTATCAGGGCGCGTGATCGATATCCGCTGGCGCTCGACCTCGATTGAAACGCGCAACTGGGAAACCGTGGTGATCCCCAACAGCGTGTTGATGAAATCGCGCTTCATGATTCTCGGGCGGCGCAGCGGCGAGCCGCTCTACTGGCGGCGTCTGGTGCTGTTCAATGTCGATCTGGGCGCGCCGCCGGCGCGGGTGATCCCGGTGATCGAAGCGGCGATCCGCGAAGCCGAAATCGACAACGTGGCCAAGCAGCCGCCGCCCTCGTGCGTGTTGTTCGAGTTTGAACACGGCTATGGCCGCTACGGTTTGCGCTACTGGCTCACCGACCTGCTGGTGGACGATCCCACCGACAGCACTGTGCGCACCCACATCTACACCGCGCTGCAACGCAACGGTATGCGCATCGCGGTGGGCGAGCACAACGTGCGCCTCACGCGGGTTGACGAGCAGCACCAGGCCTCGGTGCAGGCGCGCGAACTGGCGCGCCGCATCAATGCCTTGAAGCGCGTCGATTTGTTCGCCAGTTTCCGCGACGATGAAATGCGCTCGGTGGCCGAGTCGCTGGTCTACACCCCGTTTGCGCGCGGTGACGTGATTACGCGTCAGGGCAACATCGCGCATTGGCTCTACATTCTCGCCTCCGGTGAGGCCGATGTCGCGATTGAGACGCCCGAAGGCCGGCGTGTGGTGTCGCAATTGGGGGCCGGTCACTACTTTGGCGAAATGGGTTTGATGACGGGCGAGCCGCGCACCGCCTCGGTGATTGCGCGCAGTGATATCGAGTGCTACCGGCTCGACAAGCAGGCGTTTCAGGGGATTCTCGAAGCGCGCCCAGAAATCGCGGAAGAGATGTCGCACAAAATGGCAGCGCGCCGCAGCGAGTTGATCGGGGTGATGACGCAGGCAACGGTCGATGCCGATGCGCACCGCCGTTCTCACCAGCAAATTCTGGAGCGGATCAAACGGTTTTTCGGACTGAACTGACTTGTGGCATACCGGGGCACGCGAAGCCATCAAGAGCAGCGCACCCGATCAAACGCGCGCCACATCATCAAGAGCGCGGCACCCGATCAAACGCGCGCCACATCATCAAGAGCGCGGCACCCGATCAAGCGCGCATCAATCCATCAGACCGAGCGCACCAGCGCATCAAGCGCACCGCGCTCGGCCTCGGCATCGACCAGATGCCGCCGCTTCGCCACGCCGCGCTCCAGTGCCAGCACAAAGCGCTTGTCGTTCTCTACGCGCAGCATCAGCCGCGCCAGCGCTGCGTCATCAGCGAGCGGGTAATAGCCGGGGTAATCCGCGCCGAGCAGGCCGCGATTGCCCGCAATGTCAGAGGCCAACACCGGCACGCCGCAGGCAATCGCCTCGCTCACCACATGCGCGCCGCCTTCCATCCGGCTCGAGATCACCATCGCGTGCGAGCGCGCCAGCCAGCGCATCGCGTCGCCGTGGGCGAGCTCGCCAGGCCAGCGGTAGCGTGCGCCGTGTGCTGCGGGCTGGTGCGCCTCACGCGCGGCGATTTCACGCGCCTCGCGCGCCAGCGCATCATCCATCGCGCCGCCCAACTGCACCACGCGAATGCGCGAGGTGGCCGGCACATGTGCCAGCGCATAAGCGGCGCGCAGCGGGTCTTTCTCGTCGCGCAAATGGCCAATCACGGTGATGAGACAGTAGGTCGAGGGCGGGTCCACCCGCTGCACCGCGCGCACCGACTGGTGAATCACGCGGGTCTTGGCGCGCAGCGCGGGCGTCAACTCATTCAAGCCCTCAGCCTGCAGCACGATCATGGCATCTGCCAGGCGCATGGATTCCTGCGCCGCCGCATCGGTACGGATGTCGCGATACAAATCAGTGCCGGTCAGCGCCAGAATCAGCGGGCGGTCAGGCTTGGACTTCCACAGCGCAATCGACTCGGCGCTGCGGCGCGCGTGCAGCGCGATCATCACGTCATGCGCGCCCTTGGCGCCGGCCGCATCGATCACGATATCGACCCGGTGGCCGGACGCGCGCAACAGCCGCGCCCAGCGCGTGGCGGTGTTACGGTTGCCGTGGCGCGAGCCGGGTTTGGCGGGGGTGACGATTAGAATATTCATGTTCAAAACAATTGTAGACGCTCCACAAGGGCGCTCACGCATGACCTTAGCGCCCCATGCCGTGCCTGCATCCTGGCCGGATTTTTCACTCTACCGCCCGCATCCGCCTGCTGCCACCTTGCAGCAATGGGTCGCGGATACGCGCGCGCAATCGTGGGCCTGGCTGGGCGACTTGACCGGCGAGAACACGCTCGGCCCGCG
>JANOYK010000721.1:0-2979 GCA_031428855.1 Burkholderiales bacterium
GCAGCGCGTTGCGTGCGCGACTCAGGCGCGAAAGCGCTGCCAGATCAACACCGACGAGCTCACAACGCCATCGACCGGATTGGGTGAGGGCAGGGTGCGTATGCTCAGTTTGTCGCCTTCGACTTTGAATTGCCGCACCAGCACCGTGCCAGTCCAGGCCTGGTTCCATGAGGTGTCAATGTAATGGCGCACCAGATCACCTTCCATCACGTAAGTGCCGCCATAGGCAATCATGCCGCTGTAGAGGTCGATGCGTTCGGCTTCAGTCGCAATCATCTGCGCCGGGGCGCGGCGTGCGTCGCGCACAAACAGCGACGACATGCGGCCATCGGCACCGTACATCAGATAGCCGCTTGGATGCAGTCCAAACTGATCGGTCTTCTCGCCGGTGGCGACGTTTTCGCGGGTGTAGGACTGGATCATCCAGGTGCCGATGTGCCGGCCGGTGTCAGGGTTGTTTGCGGGCATGAGAGGCTATTGTGGTGGTGTGTGAGAGGGGAAAGGCGCGTGGCGATACTAGCATTGGCGCATAGCGCTGCACCTGCCGCGCCACACCGGGTTGCACCAAGTGGAGGAGCGGCATGAGTTTGGTGGTGCTGGACACACACGAAGTCGAACGTGATGCGTTGATGCTGCGCGCGCGCCGCGCCGCGAGCGGCTTGGCGGCGCTCGGTGTGGCCGAGGGCGATACGGTGGCGCTGCTGCTGCGCAATGACTTCGCTTTTGTCGAGGCGAGCCAGGCGGCCGCCATGCTGGGCGTGTATCTGGTGCCGCTCAATTGGCACGGTCAGAGCGCCGAGGTGCGCTATGTGTTGGAGGATTGCCACCCCAAGGTGTTGATCGCACACAGCGACTTGCTTGCCAATGTGCGCGATGGATTGCCCGCTGGCCTCACGCTGATAAGCGTGCCGGCACCGCCTGGTGCGGGCAAGGAGCGGATTGGCAGCGCGCTCGAATGGAACACCTGGCTGGCCCAACACGCCCCGTGGGATCGCCCACCCCCGGCCACCCGCTCGACCATGATCTACACCTCCGGCACCACCGGCCGGCCCAAAGGCGTGCGGCGTCAACCCGCCAGCGCAGAGCAAATGGCCGCAATGGCCGCGATGTTCCGCCACGTCTACGGCACCGGCCCCGGCATTCGCTCGCTGGTCGGCGGGCCGCTGTATCACTCCTCGCCCAATGCCTTCATGCGCCAGGCGCTGGCGCAAGGCGAGGTGTTTGTGATGCAGTCGCGCTTCGACCCCGAGGCCACGCTGGCGGCGATGGCGCGTTACCGCATCACCCACGCCGTGATGGTGCCGACCATGTTTGTGCGCATGTTGAAACTGCCAGAGGAAATCAAGCGGCGCTACGACGTGAGCTCGCTGCAATGGGTCACGCATACCGCCGCACCGTGTCCGGTCGAGGTGAAGCAAGCATTGATCGATTGGTGGGGGCCGGTGGTGGTGGAGACTTACGGCAGCACCGAAATGGGCACGGCCACCGTCTGCACGTCACCCGATTGGCTCGCCCATCCCGGCAGTGTCGGGCGTCTCACGCCCGGCACGCGCGTGGCGTTTTATGACGAAGCCGGTCGCGCCGTGCCCGAAGGTGAAGTGGGCGAAATCTTCGCGCGCGTGCCCTGCTACGCCGACTTCACCTATCACAACCACGATGCCAAGCGCCGCGAGATCGAGCGCGACGGCCTCATCAGTTGCGGCGATGTCGGCTACATGAAAGACGGTTTTCTCTATCTGTGCGACCGCCGCGCCGACATGGTGATCTCGGGCGGCGTCAACATCTACCCGGCCGAGATTGAATCAGCACTGGTGCAGGCAGAGCAAGTGCGCGACTGCGCCGTGTTCGGCATTCCCGATGATGACCTCGGCGAAGTGTTGATGGCGGCGATTGAACTCGCACCCGGTGCGGTGATGACAGTGGATGACGTGGCCGCATTTCTCGCGCCGCGACTCGCAAAATACAAAATCCCGAAACGCGTGTCGTTTCACGCCGCCTTGCCGCGCGAAGACAGCGGCAAGATTTTCAAGCGGCGCTTGCGTGATCCGTATTGGGAACAAGCGGGGCGGCAGATATGAACGCCTTGCGTACACAGAACCTTGCGTCAACGAGAGTGGTCAGTGAGCATGCAGTCAACCCGGAGTGCGCGATGAAGCCTGTATTGAATCGGATAGACCATGCGAAGATCGTTGGTGGGAGTGGTTCTATGCAAGATGCCGGCCGAAAACCCTTGGTGCGGGCGGTTCTTGCGGCAGGTGCTCTGGTGATTGTTGGAGCGTGCGCGCTCAGTGGTGCGTGCCTGGGGTGGATAAGCACCGCCCACGCGCAGGACGCGTCCTCGTTCCCGAACCGCCCGATCAAAATCGTCACGCCCACCGCAGCCGGCGGCAACATCGACATCATGGCGCGCGCACTCGCCGAGAAGCTCGCCGCCGCGTGGGGCCAGGGCGTGGTGGTCGAGCCGCGCCCGGGTGCCAACGGCATGATCGCGGCATCGTTCGCCGCCAAGGCCCCGGCTGATGGCTACACGATATTGTTTTCGCACAGCGCGCTGGTGCAAAACCTGCTGCTGCAGCCGAACCCGCCTTACAAGCTGGCCGACTTCGCGCCGGTGACAATGCTGGCGCTGTTCCCGATTGCCTACGGTGTCAACACCTCGCTCAATGTCAACTCGCTGCAAGAGATGGTCGCGCTCGCCAAAGCCAAGCCGAAGACCCTGTCGTTCGGCTCCTACGGCACCGGCTCGGGCGGGCACATCATCGGCGCGGGCTTGAATCGCGCAGCGGGCATCGACTTGACCCACGTGCCGTACAAGGGCGAAGTGCCAGCGGTGACCGACATGCTGTCGGGGCAAGTGTCTTCTGCCTATGGCTCGGTGGGTTACATGGCGCGGCAGCTCGCGGGCGGCAAGGTCAAGCTGCTCGCGGTGGCGAGCAACGAGCGCCTCAAGTCGTTTCCCGATGTGCCGACCTTTGCTGA
>JANOYK010000722.1:0-6545 GCA_031428855.1 Burkholderiales bacterium
GCGAGCACGCGGGCCAGCGCCTGGCCGTTGCGCCCATAGCCGCAGATGAGCACATGGTGGCTCGATTTGAGGGTGCGCGTCGCCAGTTGTGTCAGGGCCAGCGATTTGAGCATCCATTCGTCGCGCGCGAAGCGCAACGCGATCCGGTCGCTCATGGCAATCAGCAGCGGTGCCGCCAGCATCGAGAGCAGCATCGCTGCCAGAATTGCATCGAGCAAGTGCTGATCGACCAGCTTGAGGCCGCCGGTTTGTGCCAGCAGCACAAAGCCGAATTCACCCGCCTGCGCGAGGGCGAGGCCAGTGCGGATGGCGGTGCCCTGAGGGCGTTTGAAGGCGCGGCTCAACCCGGCGATCAACGCCAATTTGGCCGCCACCGGCACCAGGGTCAAAAACAGCACCAAGCCAAACTGGGCAGCGACCGAACCCACATCGAGCAGCATGCCGATGGTGACAAACAACAAACCGAGCAACACATCACGGAACGGCTTGATGTCCTGTTCCACCTGATGCCGGTATTCGGTTTCCGAAATCAGTATGCCAGCCACAAAGGCACCGAGCGCGAGCGACAGGCCGGCCTGCTCGGTGATGTAGGCCAAGCCGAGTGTAAGCAGCAGCAGATTGAGAGTGAACAATTCGGTCGAGCGCCGCCGCGCCACCACCGTGAGCCAAGCGTGGATTACGCGGCGGCCGGCAAACAGCAATATCGTCAACACAATCGCAGCTTTGCCAAACGCCCAGCCCAGCGTAGCGGCGATATTTTCCGGCCCCTGCGCGAGAGCCGGTACGATGATGAGAAACGGTACCACCGCCAGGTCCTGAAACAGCAAGATGCCCATGACGTCGCGGCCGTGGGCGGTTTCGAGTTCGCCGCGCTCCGACAGCAGTTTGACGACGATGGCAGTAGACGACATCGCCAGCGCGCCCCCGAGCGCAATGCCGGCGCGCCAGCCCAGCTCCAGCGCCAGCCCGGCAGCCACACCCAGTAACGCGGTGCAGGCCACCTGCGCAAGCCCCAGGCCAAACACAGTGGTGCGCATCGCCATCAGCCGCGGCAGGTTGAATTCAAGCCCAATCGAAAACATCAAAAAGACCACGCCAAACTCGGCCAGGTAGCGCGTACCGGCCGCATCGGGTACCAACCCGGTGGCGTGCGGGCCAATCACAATGCCCGCCAGCAGATAGCCCAGTAGCGGCGGCAGTTGAAATTTGCGTGCAAGCGCCACCACCGCCACTGATGCGGCCAAGAAAATGAGGACAATCTCAAGTGTGTTCGGCATGCTGCCTCAGTGTTCTTGGTGACCCTGGTGTTCCGTGGTATTCCGTGGTGTTCGGTAGTGCTCCGTAGTGCTACGTCCTGCCCCGCGCCGCTAGGCATCAGCGCCCTATGCAGCGCCGTATGGAGCGCCCTCTGCAATCTTGATGCCAACAAAAATTGCCGCAAAGGCGTTTGCTATACTCAGCCGGATGATAGCGGTAGCCAAGGCGGGCGTGGTCAAGCCCCACAGTTCACAGCGCACCGGTGCCGACACGCTGGCGCTGGCGCGTGAGGTATTGCGGATTGAAGCTGCAGCGGTGATGCAGTTAACCGGACGCATTGATGGCGCATTTGCCCGCGCCGTCGATTTGCTGCTGGCCTGCTCTGGCCGCGTGGTGGTGTCCGGCATCGGCAAATCCGGCCACATCGCGCGCAAAACTGCCGCCACGTTCGCCTCCACTGGCACGGCGGCGTTTTTTGTCCACCCGGCCGAAGCCGGCCACGGCGACCTCGGCATGATTACCGGCGATGACGTGGTGGTGGCCTTCTCCAACTCCGGCGAAACCGCCGAGCTGATGGCGATCATGCCGGCCGTGAAGCGCCTCGGTGCCGGGCTGATCGCGCTCACCGGCAATCCGCTTTCCACTCTGGCCAAGCTGGCCGACGCGCACCTGCACACCGGCGTTGACAAAGAGGCGTGCCCGCTCAACCTGGCCCCGACCGCCAGCACCACGGCACAGCTTGCCATGGGGGACGCGCTGGCGGTGGCGCTGCTTGATGCGCGCGGCTTCGGTGCGGAAGATTTCGCGCGCTCACACCCGGGCGGCGCGCTCGGGCGGCGGCTCCTGCTGCGCGTCAGCGACGTGATGCGCACCGGCACCGCTGTGCCCTCCGTATCGATCAACGCCACCCTGCCCGAAGCAGTGCTCGAAGTGAGCGCCAAGCGCATGGGCATGACCGCCGTGCTCGATGCCAACGGTGCCATCGCCGGCATTTTTACCGACGGCGACTTGCGCCGCGCGCTCGCCCATGTCACCGATTTTGGCGCAGCGCGGGTGCGCGACGTGATGACGCCGCACCCCGCCATGATCGATGCCGGCGCCCTTGCGGCCGAGGCGGTGCATCTGCTGGAAACCCGCAAGGTGAACCAGTTGCTGGTGACCGGCCAGGACGGCCGGCTGGCTGGCGCACTCAATATGCACGACCTGTTTCAGGCTAAAGCCGTTTAAGGAACTCTCATGAATCCAAATCTTGCGAATGTGGCTGATGCGGTGGCTGGCGCGGCGGCTGGCGCTGCCCTGGCGGATGCGGCCCTGATTGCGTGTATCACTCCGTTAAAACTGATGGCGTTTGATGTCGATGGCGTGCTCACTGACGGGCGTCTGATTTATTCGGACAACGGCACCGAGGCGAAAAGTTTTCATACCCTTGACGGGCAGGGCATCCGGTTGCTGCACGAGGGCGGCATCAAAATCGCCCTCATTACGGCGCGCCGCTCCGATCTGGTGGAACGCCGCGCGCGCGACCTTGGCGTGCATTTTTGCCTGCAAGGGGTCGAAGCGAAGCAGCAGGCGTTTGGTGAAGTGCTCGATGAACTCAAGCTGACACCGCTGCAGGCCGGCTACATGGGCGATGACCTGCTCGATGTGCCGGTGCTGGCGCGGGCCGGCTTCGCCGCCTCGGTGCCGGGCGCGCCGGCCGAAGTGCGCACGCGGGTTCACTACGTGTCACGCGCGGCCGGCGGGCACGGCGCAGTGCGCGAGGTGTGCGAGCTGATTCTGCGCGCGCAAGGCACCTATGCCGGCTTGATCGCGGAGTATTGCAAATGATGTTTGGGGCGCGCCGCTCGATCGGCGCGGTGCTGCCGCTGACGATTTTGCTGCTGTTGGCGCTGCTGACGGTGTGGCTTGACCGCACCGCCGAACTGGGCAGCCCGCGCCCCCCCGCGCCAGTGTTGCACGAACCCGACTATGTGGTCGACAAATTTGTCCTCAAACGCTTAAGCGACACCGGCGAGACGCGCTACGTGCTCTCGTCCGCGCGCATGACGCACTATCCGGACGACGACACCTCGCATCTGGAACAGCCGCGCCTGGTGCAGGGGCAGAGCGGCGCATCCGAAACCCATGTGTCGGCCTTGCGTGGCGTGGTGTCAGCCAACGGCAGCGAGGTCAAACTCTACGGCAACGTCGAGCTTTTCAAGGCGGGAGCGCAAGCGCGGGATGTGCGGGATACGGGGTACACAGCGCGCAGCGGCGGCACCGGCGGCAACCGCGCCGCACCGCCCGCTGCGGGCAAATCCGGCGCTGCTGCGGACGACGTGCGCGTGCGCACAAGCTACCTGCGCGTGATGCCCGACGACGACAAGGCCGACACGCCCGAGCGGGTCGTAATCGAGCAGGGCCGGGCGGTGCTGAACGGCACCGGCATGACGTTCGACAACCGCTATCGCAAGATTGAGCTGCAGTCCGCTGTCAGCGGCACGTTTGAGCGCAAAAAATGAAAAAAAACTCTGGTGCGCTGTGCGCCGCCGCTTTCGCCGCTTTCGCCTCCTGCGCCGAGGCCTGCGCTGCCTGCGACTCCCGCGTTTCCCGCGCCGCTGTCGCCATCACTGCCCTGACCCTGGCTGCGGCCCTGACGCTGAGCACCGGCGCGGCCTGGGCCGAAAAAGCCGACCGCGACAAACCGGTTCACATCGAGGCCGCGCGCATGACCTACGACGATCTGCGCCAGGTCAACGTGTTCGAGGGCAAGGTGGTGTTGACCCAGGGGACCCTGACGATTCTGGCTGACCGCATCACGGTGCGGCAGGATCCCGAAGGGTTTCAGCATGGCACCGCCGACAAGGGGCCGGACGGCTTTGCCTACTTCAAGCAAAAGCGTGAAGGTATTGACGAAATCGTGCAGGGCTGGGGCGACCGGATCGAGTACGACGCCAAAAATGAAAAGGCCGACATGATCGGGCGCGCGCGCTTTTTGCGCGGGGCCGATGAAGTGCGCGGCAACCTGATTCGCTACGACGGCCGCACCGAGTTTTACAGCGTCAATGGCGGTGCCGCAGCGGCTGCTGCTGCAGGCAGTGCAGCGGGTGGTGCCAGCGCTGGCAGCGACGGACGCGTGCGCGCCGTGATTCAGCCACGCACCACCACCCCCGCGCCACCGGCGGCCAAGCCGGGCGACCTGCCGCTCAGATCCAGCGGCGGTATCGCCACACCGCGTCTGGCGTATCCGGAGCCGGACAAAAAATGAGCGCCCTTGTCACCCGGGGGTTAAAGAAGCGCTACAAGTCGCGCGAGGTAGTCAAGGACGTCTCGTTTGAAGTCGCCAACGGCGAAGTGGTGGGCCTGCTCGGCCCCAACGGCGCCGGCAAGACCACCTGCTTTTACATGGTGGTCGGCCTCACCGCCGCCGATGCCGGCAGCATCAGCATCGGCGGCGAAGATGCCACCCGGCTGCCGATTCACCAGCGCGCCCGGCTCGGCCTGTCTTATCTGCCGCAAGAGGCCTCGGTGTTCCGCAAACTGAGTGTCGAAGAAAACGTCCGCGCCGTGCTCGAATTACAGCCGCTGCCGCGCGCCCAGATCGAGAACCGGCTACGGCAACTGCTGGGCGAACTCGGTATTGCCGCGCTGGCCGCCAATCCGGCGCTGTCCTTGTCGGGCGGCGAGCGCCGCCGGGTCGAAATCGCGCGGGCGCTGGCCACCAGCCCGCGCTTCATCCTGCTCGATGAACCCTTCGCTGGCGTCGATCCGATCGCCGTGCTCGACATCCAGAAAATCATCCGCTTTCTCAAGGATCGTGGTATCGGCGTGCTCATTACCGATCACAACGTGCGCGAGACCCTCGGTATTTGCGACCGCGCCTACATCATCAGTGATGGCCGGGTGCTGGCCTCAGGCACACCGGATGCCATCGTCGCTGATGAAAGCGTGCGCCGGGTTTATCTGGGCGAACACTTCCGGCTGTAACCGGGCGCAGCGATGAAACAAGGCCTCCACCTCAAACTGTCGCAGCACCTGACGCTGACACCGCAGTTGCAGCAGTCGATCCGCTTGCTGCAACTGTCAACGCTGGAGCTGGAGGCCGAGATCGAGCAGATGCTCAGCGACAACCCGCTGCTCGAGCGCGAGGAAGAGCCGGCGGCATTTGGCAGCGCCGAGCAGCCGGTGACCGAGGCGCTGCCGGATGCATTCGGGCCGCAGGGCGCGGACGCGCCGCCCGATTGGGCCGAGCGCGAAGCCGCAGCCGGCACCGCGCCGGCGGCTGCGCCGCGCGACGTCGACGACGACAACCCGACCGAGCGGCAGCCGGCCGCCGCAATCACGCTGCGCGAACATCTGGTGAGTCAACTGGCGCAGATGCGCCTGTCGGAGCGAGACAGCGCGCTCGCCAGCGCACTCGCCGAAGCACTGGACGAAGACGGCTACCTGCGGCAATCCCTGGAAGAAATCCTGGAACTGTTCGGCCCGGAGGTGGAACAGGACGAACTCCAGGTAGCGCTGGCGCTGCTCCAATCTTGCGACCCGCCGGGTGTGGGAGCGCGCGATCTGGGCGAGTGCCTGCGCCTGCAATTGCGCCATGTTGCCGCTTCCCCGGCTTGCACCATCGCCACAAAAATTGCGGCAGCGCATTTGGATCTTTTGGCAACACGCGACTTCGCTTCGCTGCGGCGCGTGTGCAAATGCGACGGCGAAACACTCAAGGCCGCGCGTGATTTGCTGCTCTCGCTGGATCCACGCCCAGGCGGGCAATATGGCGTGCGTGACGCGCGCTACGTCACCCCGGATGTGATTTTGCGCAAGACCCGCAGCGCGTGGAAGGTGCATGTCAATCCAGCGGCGGTGCCACGGCTCAAAATCAACCGCATGTACGCGGACATCCTGTCGCGCGAACGCGGGCGCGGCGCGGGTGCCGCCGGCGCTGCTGACGGCGGCGGCCTGTTCAACCAATTGCAGGAAGCCAAATGGCTGCTCAAAAATGTGCAGCAGCGCTTCGAGACGATTGAACGGGTGGCGCAAGCCATTGTCGAGCGGCAGCGCCACTTTTTCGATCACGGCGAAGTGGCGATGCGCCCGCTGGTGTTGCGCGAAATTGCCGACGAACTCGAATTGCACGAATCCACCATCTCGCGCGTGACCACCAATAAGTACCTGCTCACTCCGCGCGGCATCTTTGAATTGAAATACTTTTTTGGCAGCCACGTAGCGACCGACACCGGGGGGGCTTGCTCTTCTACCGCGATTCGCGCTTTAATCAAGCAACTTGTCACTTCGGAGGATCTCAAGAAACC
>JANOYK010000723.1:0-2405 GCA_031428855.1 Burkholderiales bacterium
GTTTTTGCAAATCCTGCCCGGCACCGACATCGCGCTCTACAGCGCCATGCTCAACGTATTGCTGTGGGAAGGCCTGATCGACCACCGCTTCATCGGCGCCTCCACCAGCGGCTTCGATGCGCTCAAAGCCTCGGTGCGCGACATGACGCCCGCCGCCGCTGCGCGCATTTGCGGCATTGCCGAGGGCCAGATCATCGCCGCCGCCAAACTGTTCGGCAGCGCGCGCGCCGCGCTGTCGCTCTATTGCCAGGGCCTGAATCAATCGTGGCACGGCACCCACAACAACGCCGCGCTCATCAATCTGCATCTGGCCACCGGGCAGATCGGCCGCCCCGGTGCCGGCCCGTTCTCGCTCACCGGCCAGCCCAATGCGATGGGCGGGCGCGAGGTGGGCGGCCTCGCCAATCTCCTCAGCGCGCATCGCGACATGGCATGCGCAGAAGACCGCGCCGAAGTCGCCGCGCTGTGGGGTGTCGATGACGTGCCCGCCAAACCCGGCAAGACCGCCGTGGAAATGTTTGACGCCGCGCACAGCGGTGACATCAAAGCGCTCTGGATCGCCTGCACCAACCCGGCCCAATCGATGCCCGATGTCACGCGCGTGCGCGAAGCCTTGACCAACTGCGCCTTTGTGGTGGTGCAGGAAGCCTTCGGCAACACCGACACCACCGAGTTTGCCGACGTGCTGCTGCCGGCCTCGACCTGGGGCGAGAAGCACGGCACCGTCACCAACTCGGAGCGCCGCATCACGCGCGTGTTCCCGGCGGTGCCGCCGCCGGGCCAGGCGCGCCACGATTGGCGCATCGCCTGCGACTTCGCCCTGCGCCTCGGTGACAAACTCGGCCGCGGCGCGCAGGCGCGCCGCATGTTTGATTACGCTGACCCCGAAAGCATCTGGAACGAACACCGTGACAGCACGCGCGGACGCGACCTCGACATCACCGGCATGAGCTACGCCATGCTCGATGCGCAAGGCCCGCAACAATGGCCGCTGCCGGCCGGCGCGCTCAGCGGCAAAAAACGCCTCTACGAAGACGGCAGATTCCCCACCGCCGATGGCCGCGCGCGCTTTGTCGTGACGCCGTATCAAGGAGTGAAAGAGCCGGTCAACGCGCAATACCCGATTGCGCTCACCACCGGCCGCCTGCGCGATCACTGGCATGGCATGAGCCGCACCGGTGCGGTCGCGCGCCTGTTCAGCCATGTCGAAGAACCGTGGCTCACAATGCACCCGTCCGACCTCGCGCGGCGCGGCTTGCAGACTGGTGATCTGGTTAACGTCACGTCGCGGCGCGGCGATTTTGTGGTGCGCGTCGAGGCGGGCGAGAGCGTGCGCATCGGCCAGGCCTTCATGCCGATGCACTGGGGCGCGCAGTTCATGAAGGGCTGCGGCGTCAACACCGTCACCGTGCCGGCGATTGATCCGTATTCCAAACAGCCCGAGCTGAAAGCCGCCGCAATTGAAGTCACCCGCGCGCAATTGCCGCACCGCGTGGTGGCGATGCGCCGGATCGATGCGCAGCAGGCAGAGCGCAGTGGCGCGCCGCACACAGATGGCACCGGCGCGCAACACGCAAGCGGCGGCGAGGCAATTCATCCAGGCGCAGACACGTCTCACGCAAGCAGCGCCAGCGCGCTCAACGAACGCCTCAAACCCCTGCTGCAACAATTCGACTACGCCACCCTCACCCCCGCCGGGCGCGACGATGTGACGCTGGTGCTGCGCGGCTACAGCGCCGCGCCGGTGCCCGAGAGCGTGCTGGCCGGCCTCGACCGCCTGCTTGACCTGGACACGCCATCGCAAGTGATGCGCTACGTCGACGCCAAGCGCCGCGTCGAAAAAGCCGCGCGCATCAATGACGGCATCATGACCAGCGTCTGCCTCTCAGGCGAAACCGCCGCCGCCGAGTGGCTGCGCGGCATGATGCAAAGCCGCGCCTCGATGGAAGCGGTGCGGCCGTGGATTCTCGCGCCGGTGGCCAGCCCGCCCAAAGGTTCGTTTACACGCGGGCGTATAGTTTGCAACTGTCTTGACGTAGCAGAGCACGACATCCTGGCGCAACTGGCGCAGGGTGCAGATTTCGCGCAGTTGCAAGCGGCGCTTAAATGCGGCACCGAGTGCGGCTCGTGCGTGCCGGAAGTTAAACGGCTGGCTGCTGCCGCCCGCAGCGCAAGCAGCAGCGCTGCGGGCAGCGCCGGCATCATCCCCATCAGGCAATTGCAATGACCTTGACCGCCCATTTCAAACACATCAGCCGCAGCACGCGCAGCGCGCGCGACCTGCCGTTTGCCGATGCCACACAATTGTTCGGCGCCATGCTCGACGGCGGCGTGCCAGATCTCGAGCTCGGCGCGATCCTGATTCCGCTGCGCTTCAAGACTGAATCGGTCACCGAATTGCTCGG
>JANOYK010000724.1:0-1786 GCA_031428855.1 Burkholderiales bacterium
CATCTGGCAGCGCGTCTGCAATCGATCGCGCCGGCCGGCACGATGCTCATCAGCGAAAACACCCGGCCGCTGGTGCGCAGCGGGTTTGTGTTCGAGGCGCTCACGCCGGTGCCCGCCCTCAAGGGAATCGATCAACCCGGCGCAGTGTTTCGCGTCAGTGTGGCGCGGCGGCAATCTGATGCAACCGGACTGCCGCCGTCGCTTACTCCCTTCACCGGGCGGCAGCATGAGTATGCGCGGCTGCGGGAGTTGTGGGCAGCCGCGGCTGCCGGGAGCGCCCAAACCGTGATGATTACCGGTGATCCTGGCATCGGCAAATCGCGCCTGATGCGCCAGTTCCGCCACAGCCTGGAGGCCGCAGGCGTAACGACGCGTGAATACCGTGGCCTGGCTGGACGCGCCAGCACCGCGCTCTATCCCGTGACCGAATACATCCGCCGCGCGTGGCGCATCCGGACCGGTGAAGCGGCTGATATCAGTCTCGAAAAAATAAAAAAAGCGCTGCGCCAATTCGGGCTGCCGCCGAGGCACGCGGACCTGGCAGCCGCACTGCTCTCGATCGAGCCCGGTTCGCGTGAGGGGCGTCCGGCGGTCAGCGCCGACGAGCAGCGTCAACAAATCCTCGGCATGCTTACTGAGTGGACCGTCACAGATGCACGGCAGTCACCGCTTTGCCTGGTGGTGGAGGATCTACACTGGGTTGATCCGACCACGCGGGAACTGATCGTGCGGGTGCAGGCCGCCACAGCGCATTTGCCGCTGATGCTGGTGCTGACGGCACGCTCCGGAGCGGAACCAGCCGCGCCGGCGGCAGCTGGCATCCATGAAATTGAAGCGCACGAAATCCATCTGGCCGGGCTGCCGCCCGAAACCGCGCGCGCCATGCTGGTGAACGCCTTGGGCCAGGTGGCTTTGCCCGGCGAGGTGGTGCGGCTGCTGGCGGCACGCGCTGACGGCGTGCCGCTGTTTATCGAAGAGGCGGCGCGCATGGTGGTTGACGCCGGCGGTGATGACGGCAACCCCGGTGACAGCCACAAGTTCGCCCTCACCCGCTCGGGGGTTCCTGCCACTATTCAGGATTTATTGATGGCGCGGCTGGACCGCCTCGAACATGCCAAACCGGCGGCACAGGCTGGCGCTGCGATTGGCCGCGAGTTCAATTTCGACTTGCTGGCAGCCGTGCTGGCGCACGAAGATACGCCGATCCAGATTGCCGATTTGCCGGCGCAATTGCAAGCGCTGGTGCGCTCCGGCCTGGTGATTGAACTGTCGCCGCTGCCGGATGGGCGCTATTACTTCAAACATGCGCTGGTGCGTGATGTGGCGTATCAGTCCCTGCTGGAACGCGACCGCACTCGCTTGCATCAGTCGATCGCGAAAGTGCTGGCAAGGCAATTCGGGCATTTGGCGCAGACCCAACCGGAGCTGCTGGCCTACCATTACACCGAGGCCGGGCTTGGCGCTGAAGCGTTGTCCCATTGGGAGCGCGCGGCCCACATCGCAGCAGCGCAATCCGCGCAGGATGAGGTCATCAGCCACTTGCGTAATGCGCTAAGAGTCGTAGCACAGCAACCTGCCACCGCTGCCCGCGACATCGTGGAACTGCGCCTGCAAGTGATGCTGGGCGCGCGCCTGATTGCCACCGAGGGCTATGGCGCTGCGCTGGTCGAAGAAATTTATACGCGCGCAACTGAACTGTGTCATGCGGCCGGAGACAGACAAACGCTGGCAAAAGTGCAGCTTGGCGTGTCGGGCTACCGCTTCATGCGCGGAGAATTTACTCGCG
>JANOYK010000725.1:0-2561 GCA_031428855.1 Burkholderiales bacterium
GCACCTGACCCGGACGCCCGGCGCGCAACCGCTGCGGGGCCGCATGTTACCTGTTAGCGCATGCGCAGATCGTCGGTGGTGTGGCGCAGGCGCGCGGCAATTTCGCGCGTGATGTTGACAATCAGCAGATGGACGATTTTCGGATCCATTTTTTCGATCTCGTCCAGCCGTTCGCGCCGCAGCAGCCACAGGCGCGATTCTTCTTCGGCGATCACCAGCGCCGAGCGGCGGCCGCCTTCGATGAAGGCGATTTCACCGATCATGGTGCCGGGGGTGAAGGCGGCAATGCGGCGCGACACGCCCTGCGCGTCTTCCACCCGCACGCCGATCTGTCCTTCGTCAATCACGTAAAGGCCATCAACCGGGTCGCCCTTGTTGAACAGGGTTTCGCCACGCGCCAGATGGCGCTCCTCGAGAAATCCGCGCGCCAGCGCCATCGCCGCCGCGTCGAACCCCTTGAACAAACCGGCTTTGGCCAGCGGCACGCCAACATGGCGCGTCGCATTCGTGACATCGGCCAGCAGCGCCATTTCGGCGCGCTCCAGGGCATGATCCAGGGTATCGATGATCTGATTCGGCGCCAGCAATTCGAGCACGCCGGACGCCGCCAACACCGATTGGTGGCTCTCGACCACACGGCGGCCAGCCAGCCACAGGCGGCAGCGCGCCTCGCTGCAGGCGCGCGCCAGATCACACAAGGTGGCGGCACCGGACGAATCGATGTCGGTCACTTCTTCGAGATCAATGATGAGGGTGCCGCGCTTGGGCAAACGCGCCAAGGCCTCTTGCGAAAATGCAAAGGAGGAGCCGAAGAACAGCGCGCCGCGCAGCTCGATGACGGCGGTTTGTGCGCCGCCCGACTCCAGGATGTCATTGGCGGCGGCACTGCGCTGCAAGGTGGAGCGCCGCGTTTTGAGAGTCGCAGTGGCATGCACCACGCGCGCGCCCGACTTGGCGATGAACAGCGCCATCGACGCGAGCACGCCGAAGGCGACACCCGCACTCAGACCAAAGATCAGACCCACCGCCAGCACGCCGCACAGAGTGGCCAGATCACCGAGCAGCACGCGCCGCTTGCCGCCGCCGCCCAAGCTGCGCAGCATGCGCATGACTGGGTCGATGCCCCAGCTTTTGAGCGAGGCCGCCACTGCGGCGATCAGGCTGCCCACAATCACGGCGGTGGGAATCAGCGCCAACAGCCCTGCGCCAAACAGCGCCAGCAGCAGATTGAGCACGCCATCAAACAGGGGAGCGGCGCGGGTTTTTGCGCCCATGCGGATCACCGCTTCGGCGCGCACTTGGGTGCCCGATACCGGCAGCCCGCCGGCCAGACCGATCAACAGGTTGGTGATGCCCTGCCCGGTCAGCTCGCGGTTGGCATGCAGGGTGCGGCCAGTGAGCTTATGAATCGCCGCCGCGCTCAGCAGCGAATCGAGCGAGGCCAGCACCGCCAGTGCCAGTGCGTGCGGCACCAGTTGGCGCGTCAAGGGCAGCTCGTGCATGCCGTAAAACCCGAGCGCGCTGCCGGACAGCGACAACTGCGCGAGCGCCTCGTTAACATAGGAAAACGGCGCAGCGATCACATGGCCAAGCAGGTAAAACGCGGCACAGCCGCCGAGCAAGGCAGTGATCGACGAGGGCACGCGCGGCAGCCACCGCGCCGATAGCGCCGCCGCGCCCAGCGTGGCCGCAATCGCCAGTACCGACACCGGCTGCGGCAAGTCTTCGCGCCCGGCAAAACCGGGCGCAAGACCGGCCAGCAGCAGCGGCAGTTGCGACCACAGCACCGCCAGATTGACCGCAGTCAAAAAACCAGCCAGCACCGGGAACGGCAAATAGCGCACCAGCGAGCCTAAACGCAGCAGGCCCATCAACACCTGGATCAAGCCGGTCAGTGCCGTGACGGCACCAATCAACACCAGAAAAGTGGCCGGCGTGATGTCCGGCTTCAACGCCAGTTCGGCTGCGATCAGCAGCGAGAGCGCGATGCGCGGGCCGCTGATCTGCCCGCGAATACCGGTCAGCCAGCAGCCGAGGAAGCTGGCCCCGAGCGCGCTCACCAGCGCGCTTTGCACCGCCAGCGGAAACAGGGCGTGATCGAGCGGAGCCGCCACAATCAACGCGCACGCGAGAATACCCGGCAGCGCCAGCAACGCCGACAGGCCGCCGCCGCTCAGTTCGCGCCACCACACTATCCGCCCTGCATCACCCGCCACTTGCGCCTCGCTGCCTCAATTGTTGTTGCTCTGGCCGGTGGTGGTTGCGTTGTTGTTGCATCGTGGTTGCGTTGTTGTTGCATCGTGGTCACGCTGACGCCGGCCGGCGTCAGCGCCCGCGCGCATCAGTCAAAAAAAACCGTGAGTTCCTGCAAAAGCCGCGCGGGCGCTTCTTCCGGAATATAGTGCCCGCCCGGAAAGGCGCTGCCACCAACGGTTTGGGCGTAGTGACTCCACACATCGAGCGGCTTGAAGCAGCGCTCGATCACGCCCTGCCCGCCCCAGAAAATACCCAGCGGGCATTGTACTTTTTCACCTGCGGCGCGCGTGGCGCGGTCGTGTTCG
>JANOYK010000726.1:0-10055 GCA_031428855.1 Burkholderiales bacterium
AGCACGCCCAAGCGCAGCAGCCTGCTGCCCGATGTGCCGACCACCGGTGAGGCGGGTGTGACCAACGCCGATGCGCCGCTCTGGTTCGGTGTGTTCTCCCCGGCCGGTGTGCCGCCGGATGTCATCGCCAAAATATCGGCCGACGTGCGCCGCGCGCTCGCCAGCCCCGACGTGCGGCAAAAGCTCGTGGCCGGCGGCAACGACGTGATGGACATGTCGCCGCCCGAGTTCGCCAAATTTGTGCGCGAAGAAATGGACTCCTACGGCAAGGTGATTCGCGCGGCCGGCATCAAGCCGCAGTAAGGCAGCGCGCTGGCGCCGGCAGGTGTGCCGGCATGGCATAGCCGTGAGACCCGCCCGCACCAACGGTGTTGGCGGGTTGGCCCGCAAGAGTGGCTTGTGCCAATGGTTTCAGGGCGATGCTCTTCACAGTAACGGCTTGCGCCACACACTGGCCAGCCACGGCTGCTGCTCGCGCGGCAAGCCGGGCGGGCGGTAGTAATGGGTCAGTGCCACAAACCCCGCCGCTACGACAAATGCGCTCCACGCCTCAAAGTCGTGATACGCGCCGTAGCGTCCGCGATTCCACCCCTCTGAGTTATCGCCGCGCGGGTTGGATGAAAACAGCACGCCGCCCGGTTTGAGCGTTGCGCACAACTCGCGCAGCACGCGCGGCAATTCCTGCGACGGCACATGAAACAGCGATGCATTGGCAAACACGCCATCAAACTGCTGCGCCGGCAAATCAAGTTTCAAAAAATCCTGCTGCCATACGGTGCAGCCGCTATGGCTGCGTGCCATCTGCGCAAACTCTGGCGAGCCATCGAGGCCCACGGCGCGATGCCCAAGCGCCGCAAACGCTTGCAGATCACGCCCCGGCCCGCAGCCAACATCAAGAATCGTGAATGGCGCAGGCGCTTCAATCTGATCGAGCAGCGCCGCCATGTTCTGCCGCACATCGTGCTCGCGCGTGCCTTCCCAGAAATCGGCAGCGCGCTCGTTGTAGTGGGCCAGCGTGGTGTGGGTGATGTGATCGAGATCGGGTGCGGTGATGGTCATGAGGAGGTAGCGGGTGAGTGCGGCATCGTTGCAACATGCGCGCGGCGAAGCGAATCCTGCTACCGCTCAGGCGTAAACTCCGGGCCGCCATAGTCAAGCGAAAACTGCAAGGTGCGCGCCGCAAGCTGGGCGCGAAACGATTCGACCACATCACGGGTGGCGCGCTCGACGCGTGGGTGCAGCGCCAGGCGCACATGGGTCTCGGCCTCAATGCCGATGATGCGCTTGCTGCCGCCGCTGTTGCGGCCGGCCAGAAAATCCTCGACTGCCAGCTCGATGCAGCAGCCTGAATCGGCCAGCGCCGATGCAATGAACACATCGGGCTCGCGCGCAGTCCAGTCCACCACATTGCCGATTTGCGTGACGCCGCGCTCGCGGCAGGCGCGGATCGCGCCATCACGGCCGCCGTCGATCATGGCAAACAGCACATCGGCACCGGCTTCCGCCTGTGCCTGCACGGTGCGATAGGCGAGATCAGCGTCATGCTGGTCGCCGCAGAAGGTGGTGAGCAGGCGCACATATTTATCCTGATGCCGCACGCCGCTGGCAAACGCTGCGCGCCCCTTTAACCCCGGCCGCACTTTTTCGCCCGACAGATGCGCCACCACACCGCTGCGCGTAGTGGCAGCCGCCAGCACCCCGGCCAGAAACGCCGACTGCTCCTGCAGCACCTCATAGCAGGCCACATTGCGCGCCACAAATTCGCCCTGCGTAATCGCGAATCGGGTGTGATGGAAATGCGGCGCGACGGCCGCTACCGGCGCATCGCCTTGGCCGCCGTGCGCCACGATCATTTCAGTGCCGTCCTTGCACAATTGGCGCAGATACGCCGCGCGCGCTGCCGGTGCAGCCGGTTCGCACCAATGCACCTGCAGCGCGGGGTGCAGCGCGCGCGCACGCTCTGCGCCGGCCAGGCCGGCCTGGTTGAAGCCGCCGCGCCCCTCGGGACCAAACAGCACCACGGCAATGCGCGGCGCGCTCAAAAGAATCTCCTCCGGCGCAAGAATCTCCTCCGGCGCAATGGCGGCGCGCCCATGAGGGCGTTCCCCGGTGCGATCACGGTGTGCTGCGCCGCTGTGCTGTCAAGCTGCCGCCGCGCCTAACCGCTGGCCGTCCCCGCCGCACGCTCAATTGAGTCTCGCCCCCGACGTTTTGACCGCCGGCGCCCACGCATTGACCTGGTTCGCCACGAACGCGGTGAACTCGGCCGGCGACATCGCGCGCGGCGAAATGCCGAGGTCATCGAGCTTGCGTATCACGTCGGGCCGCGTGATGATCTCCACCATCGCTGCGTGAATTCTGTCGGTCACCTCGCGCGGCAGGCCGGCCGGCGCAGAGATGCCGAGAAAATTCTCCGCTACCAGACCCGGCAGACCCGCCTCGATTACGGTCGGCACCTCGGGCGCGTTGGACATGCGCTCGCGCGAGGTCACTGCGAGCAGGCGCAACTGGCCGCCTTTCATGTATTGAATATTCTGCGGCAGGCTGTCCACCGCCACCTTGATAGTGCCGCCGAGCAGGTCGTTGTGCATCGGGCTCGACCCTTTGTACGGCACATGGGTCAACTGGGTGCCGGTGCTGTTCTTGTACATCTCGCCGACGATATGGCCGATCGAGCCGACGCCGCCGCTGCCGAATGGCACCGGGTCTTTCTGTGCCTTGAGCCACGCCATGAATTCGGCCATGTTCTTGACCGGCACCGACGGATGCACCACAAACACATTCGGCACCGCGCCGATATAAAAAATGTGGCTAAAACTTTTCACCGGGTCATAGGGCATCTTGTCGAGCATGAAGGGCGAGATGCTGATCGGTGCCGTGTTTGACAGCATCAGCGTGTAGCCGTCGGCGGGCGCATCGGCCACTGCTTTCGCGCCAATCGTCGCGCCTGCGCCGGGCCGGTTATCGACCAGAATGTTTTGCCCGAGCTTCTCGGCCAGCAGGGGTGAGAGCACCCGCGCGATGATGTCGGACGAGCCGCCCGGCGGAAACGTCACGACCAGCTTGAGCGGCTGGCGCGGCCAGGTTTGCGCCAACGCGGGTGCGGTGAAGGCGAGGGCGGGGGTGAGGGTCAGGGCGGCGGCCGCAATCCGGGCCAGGGTCAATCGGCGGTCAGGCTGCATGGCGATTCTCCAAAAGAAAAGGGAAACGGGGGGGCGGCAACGCACGCGAGTTGCAAGCGTATCAGTTCGCGCCGTCCGCCGGCGAATGCTTTTGCAAGAACCGGTCCAGCTCACGCGCAAACGCGCGCGTGTCGGCTGCGCCAAATGGAGCTGGTCCGCCGGTCTCCACACCAGTCGAGCGCAACTGATCCAAAAAATCACGCATCGACAACGCCTGCGCAATGTTGTGCTCGCTGTACATCTCGCCGCGCGGATTCAACGCATGCCCGTCTCGCGCCAGCACATCCACCGCCAGCGGGATGTCAGCCGTAATCACCAGATCACCCGCCGTCAACTCGGAGACGATGCGCTGATCGGCCACGTCAAAACCGGATGGCACCTGCAAGGTGCGGATGAATTTCGACGGCGGTGCGCGCAGGGGCTGGTTCGCCACCAGCGTCAGGTGGATCGAGCGCCGCTCTGCCGCGCGATACAAAATTTCCTTGATCGCGCCCGGACAGGCATCGGCATCGACCCAGATCTGCAAGCTGCCCCGCCGCGTAAAGCGTTAACCGCCCGGTGCCTTACTTTTTCTTCTCAGGCCCAGCCTTCTTGGCTTCATCTGCCGGCGGCGCATCACCGATCACCGATTTGAGCGGACACACCGAAAAGGCCGGGCATTTCTTGCAGCCAGCAACAATGGCGATGGGGCAGAGGGTCATGGTGGTGCTCCTTGGGTGAGCGGGCAGGATACTCCAACACGGACGACATACTGCGGCACCCCGCCAACACAAGTGCGTTTTGTGTGAACCCGCGCTCGATGCCTGGCCGCAAATCCGCTCCCACCAATGGTTTTCGCCGCTTATCCGGTCAGCAGCCGGCGTGCCAGCAAGGCCTGCATATCGCGGCGGCCGTCGGCGATGAGGTGGACTCGCACTGTCTTGCCCTCGACCTGATAGATCACCCGGTAGGGCTTGAAAAAAACCTGGCGGTATTCGCGGATGCCCAAGGCCAACAATTCGCGAGGGACGGATCCCCGCTCGGGGAAAGTGGCGAGGCTCTCGACCACCCCGGATAACCGGTCGAGAACGTATTGCGCCTTGGCCGGCGAGTCAAATTGGCTGATGTAGTTGGCGATGCTGGTCAAGTCGCGTTCTGCACTTGCGGCAAAACGCACGGTGTAACGCGTCATGCGATGCTGGCGCGCACGCGTTTAATCACCTCTGCGGCAGGAGAACTCTTGCCCTCTTCAAATTCACGGCGGCCGAGCGCGAGCAGCTTGAGCAGCGCCATGGTCTCCTGCATTTCCTGATACGACGCCACATCCTGAATCACCGCCTTGGCTTCGCCATTCTGCGTAATCACCATCGGCTCGCGCACCTCGTGCAAATGCGCCAGCACCTCGGCGGCGTTGGCCTTGAAGTAGCTGATTGGTTTGACTTGGGTGGAATAGCGCATGGCGGCTTCCTGTAATTGACGAAGGACTGAATATAGCTTTTTAATGGTCTTGACGCAATGTGTTTCTGTCCGCATGTTTGGCGGCGCATCGCATTGACGCCGCACGGTGACGCTGCTCAATGCTTGCCGCCCCGCACTTCATGGCACCATACGGCCAGCGTTGACGGGAAACGGTTTTCCCGTGATGCAACCGGAGCCCGTCTGCATGATTTCATCCGCCCCTTACACCGGCGTCTTCCCCATCGCCCCCACGCCCTTCACTGACACAGGCGATCTGGATTTGCCGGGCATGCGCCGCGTGCTCGATTGCATGGTCGATCAGGGCGTCGACGGCATTTGCATTCTCGCCAATTATTCCGAGCAGTTTTTGCTTAACGATGAGGAGCGCGACACACTGCTTGATTTGTGTCTCACCCATGTGGCGGGGCGGGTGCCGGTGATTGTGACGTGCAGCCATTTCTCGACGCGCATTGCCGCGGCGCGCGCCAAGCGTGCGGCCGGCGCGGGCGCGCAGATGCTGATGCTGATGCCGCCGTATCACGGCGCTTCCTTGCGCGCTGACGAGAAGGGCATCGTCGAGCACTTCGCCGCAGTAGCTGCGGCAGCGGTGCCGGAGAGCGGCACACCACTGCCGCTGATGGTGCAGGACGCGCCGCTGTCGGGCGTGACCTTGCCGGTGTCATTGCTGATGCGTCTTGCGCGCGAGATTCCGCAGGTGTGTTATTTCAAGATTGAAGTGTCGAACGCGGCGGCCAAGCTGCGCGGCTTGATCGAGGCCGGGCGCAGCGCCGAGGCTGCTGCGGGCCGCAGTGCCGCAGACGGCCCTTTGATTGCTGGGCCGTTCGACGGCGAAGAAAGCATCACGCTGATGGCAGACCTTGCTGCCGGCGCGACCGGCACCATGCCGAGCGCGCTGCTGCCCGATCTGATCGGCTCCGTGGTCAACAGCTATCTGGCCGGCATGCGCGAGGAGGCGGCGGCGCTGTATGCGCGCATCCTGCCGCTCATCAATTTCGAAAATCGCCAATGCGGCCTGCGCGCCTGCAAAACCGTGATGATGGAAGGCGGCGTCATCAAGAGCGACGCGGTGCGCCATCCGCTCGAAGCGCTGCACCCGGCCACCCGTGCCGGGCTGCTCGAACTCGCGCGCGAGGCAGATCCGATTGCGCTGCGCTGGGGCAAGTAGGCATGTTCCCCCAACTCAATATCACCGATGTGGCGCACGTGATCCAGTTGGCGATTGCGCCGGTGTTCCTGCTCAACGCGGTGGCGGCGCTGATCGGTGTGCTCACCAGCCGGCTTGGGCGCATAGTGGACCGGTTGCGTTTTTTCGAAGACCGCGAAGCACCGTTTGCGCCGCAAGACTTGCTGCGCGCGCAAGCCGAATGTGTGCGTCTGGCGCGGCGGCTGCGGCTGATTTATGTGGCGATGACATTTGAAGTGTTTTGCGCGCTGTTCGTTGGCCTGCTCATCATCGTCGCGTTCTTCGATGCCTTTGTTACCGCCAATTTATCCAAAACCATCGCGGTGCTGTTTGCAATGGCGATGATGGCTTTCATCGGCGGTATGGTGACGTTTTTGCGCGAGATATTTTTGGCGGTGACGTCGCCTCAGCGCCCGTTGCGCTAAGGCCGGTGGCTGGAGAGGCGCTGCCACCAACGATGAGCAGGAGGCGATGCCTGCGAAGCGCTGCCACCAACGGTTTCAGGGCATCACCAAGCGCACAACCGGAATGCAGCGATGGCAGCGGGCCAGCCTTACTCCTTGCAAGCGGATATGCCGCTGCGGCCCGGCGCTTCATCGGCCAGCGCGGTCGATAGGATGCCGCTGCCTGCGCGGGTGGCTGTCTCGATTGGTTTGACCCGCGCAAACTGCGCGCCTGCGCCCGCCACCAGCGCAGCGTTAGCCGTGACGATGGGGAATAGGGCATCGCGAAAGTAGTGCGCCACCGTGGGTGCCGCGCTGCTGCCTGCAGGTGCGCCCCCTGACGTGAACGCGGCGCTGCCTGCCGGCGCAGCGCCCGCTGTCAGCACTGTGCTGCTGCCCGCAAACGTGCTGCCCGCCGTGAGCGCGCCGTCCCATTTGACTTTGTGCTCCAGCAAATCGATCAATTGCGCGCCGAGTGTGACCGGGCTTTTTTCTTGGTGCGTGGTTGCGCCAAACCAGGCGTAGTGGGCGGCGCGGTCGGCTGCGCCGTGTTTCTCGTCTGACTGGCAGGTGAAGTCGCGCATCGCGCTGATGGCGCCAAACCGTTCGACCGGCGCAGCCGCGCCGGTCGCCGTGTGTACCGGGCCGCTCGTCTCGCGCTCGGCGTGGCCCTCGGCAAACGAATCCTGCAGGGTGTGCAACAGCGCGCCGAGGGCAATGCGGCGGATCCGCTCTGGCGCAGTGCCGCCGCGGATTTCAAAAAATTCTGCCACTGTCACGGTTTCAAACCCGCCGAAGATTGAGGCGAAGGCCGGCAGTGCGCCGATCAGCGTATCGGTGGCAATTTCACCGCCCGCCACCTGGTAGGTGAACTGCGCCCACAGCAACAAGCGCTCGCGCGCCTGCGCCAGGGTCTCGCCGCGCCCGGCCATCGCGTGCATGAACTGCATGTCGCCAAAATGCGAGCGGTACAAAAAATTGCCGCCACGGCCGAACTGCGCGTTGGCCGGGTCGGTCTGCGCCAGCCCGGCAGCGTGCGCCATCAGCATGGCCCAGCAGCCGGCGTTTTCCGGCACGCGCACTTCACCGCAGAGCAAGGCCGAGGGGGTCACCAGCGTCATCAGCGCGCGCGCCGTTTTGACCGGCGGCGCGTCGTTAAAGCGCACCGCGCGGATCACTTCCTCCATTTCTTCACCCAGATCGCTGGCGTGCGATTGCAGCGCGCCAGCGCGGCCGGCGCAGCGGGTAATCATGCCGGAGGCAGTCAGAGAAGCTGGCGCACTAAAGGTGTGCTGAGAAGCAGGCACACTCAAGGCGCTTGGCGTGGCAGGAACCGCCGCAGCGTGTACGCGCAGCTCGCCGCGTGCCAACGGCGCACGCACGCAGCGGATCGATAACTCGGTCAGGTTTTCATGCGCGGCCTCCTTCAACTGTGCCATTGCAGCTGGCAGGCGCGTACCCATCGATAGTGGCCCGAGCAGCAGGATGCGCGGGTTGTAGATAAATGATTCGAGTTGCGATTCAATGCCGCGCGGCGATACGCCGAACGGCCGGTAGCTCCACGGGTCGATCTTGAAAGCACCCGCCGGTGTGCTCACGAGGATGGCAGCCAAGCTTGCGGCGAGTGCGGGTTTGTGCATCGCGAAATTGTAGTGGAACCGCATCGGGGCTCTGATGGCACACCGGCGCAACTGCGAATCACCGCGGTGAACGATGATAGAGTTGACGCATCCGGCACTTGGCACTCAGCTTTCGTGCTCAACTCAATGGAATTGTCTAATTGTCTAATTGTCTAATTGTCTTCATGCGTGCATTGATTCGATGGTTCAGTGTCCTCTGGCTGGCGGCAGCCTGCGCAGCTTTGGCGCAAGCCCCGGACGTCGTTCTCCTCAACCGCAGCGTCATCAGCGCCAATGAAAAGGGTACCGTGCATCAGGCACTGGCGATTCGCGATGGCCGCATTGCTGCCGCCGGCAACACAGCCGCCATCAAACGCCTCGCAGGCAAACAGACGCGCGTGATTGATCTGGCCAGGCGCACCGTGATTCCTGGCTTGATCGACTCGCACATGCACGCAATCCGCGCGGCCTTGAGTTATTCGACCGAAGTGGATTGGATCGGCGTGCCGACGCTCGACGAAGCGTTGGGCCGGGTGCGCGAGGCCGCGCGCAACGCCAGGCCGGGCCAATGGCTGATCGTCGCCGGTGGCTGGACCGAGGAGCAATTCAAGGAGCGCCGCCGCCCCACCCAGGCCGAACTGATGGCCGCTGCGCCGGACCACCCGGTCTATGTGCAGTGGATGTACGGCTGGGCCATGCTCACGCCGCTGGCGCATCAGGTGCTGAAATTCAATGCCGAGGCTGACTTGCCTGGCGGCGGCAAATTCGAGCGGGACGCGCAGGGTAATGCCACCGGCGCGCATCGCGTCGCCAACTACAACCCCTTCATCGCGCTGCGCTGGATGCTCGATGGCAAATCAGCCGGAGGCCTGGCCTTGCGCGGTGCGGAAGAAACGCCGACGCGGCTTGAAGCGCTGCGCATGTACACCAGCGGCAGCGCGTGGTTTGCACACGATGAAGCGAAACGCGGCACGCTCGAAGTGGGCAAGCTCGCTGACCTGGCGGTGCTCAACCGTGACTACCTGACGGTGCCTGCGGATCAGATCGCTGCTCTGCATGCATTGCTCACCATGGTCGGCGGGCGCGTGGTGTATGCCGATGGGCCTTACAGACAATTCGAGTAATCTCTGAGGGAGAAATGGTGGAAAGGCGCATGCACCAAGGGTTTTCGGACGCATCATTTTCGGACGCATCATTGCGCGGCTGCGGCGAGCGGACAAATGGATTGACAGGCTGATCGAGGGGAAACAGCACATGCCGGTGATTCAAAAAAACGGTCTTGCCATCGACCTGATTGACGAGGGCAGCGGCCCCCCGGTGCTGCTCGCGCACAGTTCGGTGAGCGGTAACCGCCAATGGAAAAAACTGATCGAGTTGTTGCGCGGGCGTTACCGCGTGCTGGCCCCCAATTTGCACGGCTACGGGCAGACCACGGCTTGGACCGAGGACGGCACCATGACCCTCGATGACGCGGCCAAGGTGCTGCTGGCGGTGTGCGAGGAGTGTGAGGGGCCGATCCGCATAGTGGGGCATTCCTGGGGTGGATCAGCGGCGCTAGTGGCGGCCGCACATCTGGGCGCGCGCGTCAGCCACCTGGCGCTGTTCGAGCCGATCAACATCGCGATCCTGCGCGACCACGGCATTGCCGATGCGTGGGCCGAGGGATTGGCCCTGTACGCGGATGTCAAGCGGCTCGGCGGTGCGGGAGACTGGATGGCGCTGGCGCAACGCTTCACTGACTATTTCAACGGTGACGGTGCCTGGGATGCCACGCCGCCCGAGCGCCAGAAGGCGGTGGCCGGTTTGCTGTTGCCCAATTATTACGAATGGGATGCGGCGAAACAGCCGTGCCGTGCTGAGGATTTTGCCGGCATCCGCGCGCGCACACTCCTGACGCGCAGTGCCGACACGCGGCTGGTGTTGCGCGCCGTCAGCGATCTTTTGCGCCGCACCTACCCGGCGTGGCAGTTCCATGAATTTCCGGACGGTGGCCACATGACACCGCTGACGCGTGCCGATGCCTTCAATCAGCGCGTGGCGGCGTTTCTGGATTCGCCTTGACAGCGATCTGATGCAGTTCATGTCTCCGGTGCCCGGCACGCCAGACCCAGATACGCTGCGCTTTCCGTTCCGGCGGGTCTGCCCGTTCGACCCGCCGCCGCAATACGCG
>JANOYK010000727.1:0-3668 GCA_031428855.1 Burkholderiales bacterium
GACTTCACCCAAGGTGGCAAGGGGTATGACCTGATCCTCGATGTGCAGACGAACCGTTCGCCATTTGCCTAGGCACTGCAAGCAAGATCGTTCAACCCATAGAAAGCCTTCCATGAGCGAAACCAAATCAACCCGAATCGGCATCATCGGATTGGGCATCATGGGCGGCACCATGGCGCGCGCCCTGCTGGCGGCTGGTCATCAGGTAATCGGGTACGACATCAATGCGGCCAGCATGCGTGCGCTGCGGCGTGCGGGTGGCACCCCCATGCCCGGCTGCGCCGAGCTGGCAAGCGAGGCGGATGCATTGATTACCTCCCTGCCTTCGGCCCAGGCGCTGCACGACGTCGTCGCGGCGCTTGAACACGTCAAGCCGCGCAAGCGCGGCCAGGTGTTGCTTGAGACCAGTACCTTGCCGTTGGCCGACAAGCAGCAGGCCGAAACTGGCTTGCGCACCCAAGGGCGGGTGATGCTCGATGCGCCCATCAGCGGTACGGCCACCAATAGCCCGGCACAGGCCTGGATCATCTACCTCAGCGGCCCGCCTGCGGCCTGCCGCCAGGTGCGGCCCTGGGTGTCGCACTTCACCCTTGACGCGCCGCGCGTGGGTGCCACCGGCAGCGGCACCAAGCTCAAACTCGCCGCCAATCACCACGTGGCGATACTCAACGTGGCCTGCGCCGAAATGGTGGCCTTGTGCCGCAAGATGGGACTGGACCCGCGCGTGGCTTTGCGCCACATGGGGCACAGCCCCTACATCGGCACCGGGCTGATGCGCCTCCGCATGCCGATGATGCTGGATCGCCGCTATCAGCCGGCCACGATGAAGATCGGCGTGTGGCAAAAAGACATGCAGGTGATTGGCGACATGGCACGCGAGGTTGACTGCCCGACGCCGCTGTTAAACGCCAGCGCATCGGTATATACCGCCGCCATGGCGATGGGGCTGGCCGAGCATGACACGGCCGCCACTGCCGAAGTGCTGGCCGTTCTTTCTGGTCAACCGAAGGTGAAACGCTGACTCCCGCCACGCGGCCATCATGGCTGTGCAGCATCAGATGAGAAATGCCTGCAACCCGCTCCCACAGCCATTCTTGGCGTTTCAGGCAGGAACAACGCAACCAGCGCCTGATTCCAAAAGACAGCACAATCTGCGCTTTGGAAATGCACTCCAGCCATTCAAACAACCATTCAAACAACCATTCAAACAACCATCACTGTTTTTCAGCGCGCAGGTCAGCGCAATTGAAAACGTTCAATCAGGGAATTGCAAGCAATGCAGAATCAATCCAAACCTCGCGTAGCCGACATCCTTGCGCAGGCGTTCATGCAGGAGAACGTGAACACCTGTTTCGCGCTCCTCGGCGATGCGAACATGCATTGGGCGGCGCGCTTGTCCGGGCTCGGGTGCCGCATGGTTTATGTGCGGCACGAGCACTGCGCGGTGGCTGCCGCGATGGCGTACGCGCGCAAGACTTGGGATGTGGGGGTGGCCACTGTCACCTGCGGGCCGGGTGTGACGCAATTGATTACGGCGCTGCCGGCTGCAGTGCGCGCACGCCTGCCGCTGGTGGTGTTCGCCGGCGAAGCGCCGCTCAAAAGCGGGTGGTACAACCAGGCGATCGACCAGGCGCCGCTCATCACGGCCACCGGTGCTGCGTATCACAGCCTGCACTTGCCCGCGCGCATGCCGGTGGCGATACGCGATGCATTCCTGCAGGCGCGGCGCGAACGGCGGCCTGTGGTGATCGGTGTTCCCTTCGATCTGCAAGCGCTGCCGTGGGACGGGCCGGCGGCGTTGCCCAAGCCCTCGCATCAATTGTTGCCGCGCAATTCGCCGCGGCCGCCGCATCCGGATGACGTGGCCAATGCTGCGCAACTGGTGGTCAGTGCCGGGCGCGTGGTGGTGCTGGCCGGTCTTGGTGCGGTTGAGGCGAAGGCGGGAGCGGCTTGCCGGGCCTTGGCCGCGCACACCGGCGGCTTGTTGTCGACGACGTTGCCTGCGCGCGGGCTGTTTCACGATGACCCATTTTGCGTTGGCATCGCGGGCAGCTTCACGCCCGAGGTGGGCCTTGAACTCCTGTTGCAGGCTGACCTCGTGATCGCGGTTGGCTGTTCGCTCGCCTACCACGCGGGCGGCGGCGGACAGCTCTGGCCGAAGGCGAAGACGTTGCAGATTGATATTGACCCGGTGGCGGTGAGTCAGGGTCAGGAAGTGGCGCGGCATCACTTGCAGGCCGATGCGCGGCTGGGCGTGGAGGCGTTAACTGCGGCGTTAACTGCGGCCTTGTCTATGGCATCGGCTGCGACGGCCGCCGCGTCAACCACTGCGTCAACTACGGCAATGACCGCAGCGGTGCCGGCGCGCAGCACGCCTTGGCGCAGCGATGCAATCGCCGCGCGCATTCGCGATACCAAACCCGACAACCACGTATTCGAGATCCAGCCCGGGCTGCTCGATCCGCGCCGCGTGGTCGAGGCGCTCGAAGCGGCCTTGCCGCGCGACTGGGAGTTGGTCAATTCGGGCGGCCATTGCTCGTGGTTCTTTGCGCAAATGCCGTCGCGCCCGCAAGAGCAGTTCCTTACCATCCGCGAGTTCGGTGCCATCGGCAACGGCATCTCGTTCGCGATCGGCGTAGCGGCGGCGCGTCCGGATCGCACCGTGGTGCTGTTCGACGGCGACGGCAGTCTGATGATGCATGTGCAGGAGCTCGAAACCATTCAGCGCCACAAGCTGAACATCCTGATCGTGGTGATGAACGATGGCGCCTATGGCTCCGAGGTACACAAGATGCGCGCCGAAGGGCTGACCGAGGAGGGGTCGGTGTTCGGCTACCCCGACTTCGCCGGCATTGCGCGCGGGTTCGGGCTGCCGGGGAAGACGTTCACGACCCTGGACGATCTGCCAAAGCTGGTGGCGCAGTTTGCTGCGAGCGGCGGTGCTGCGGTGTGGGACTTTCACGTGTCGGACAAGGTGGTGTCGCCGTCGATACGGCGTGCGCATCCCGATCCTGCCAAGAAATAGACTGACCGAGGTTGATTTGACGAGCGCATCGGAAATTTACCAAGCGCTCCCAGCGGTTTTTGACACATGCCATCGAAGATCGTTGTGCCGCAAGGCTCTTGACGGCGCAGTACGGATTCGACATCACCCATTCAGATTGCCGGTCAACCCGGTGTCATCCCGTTGGCGCGAATCATCGCCGCTGCCTCGGGAGGCTTGAGGGGTTGACCCGGCAAGGCCACCGGGTTGAACCATCCGATCTGTATGCGATGAAGTGGCAGGCGGTGGTTGACGCCGGTGATTTTCCGGCCGAGTTGCTGCGCAATGCGGCTGTCGGTGCCGATCGGTTCACCGCATCCGCGCGCGATTTTGCCGCGATGATCCGGCAGAATGTGGCGTCGCTGGCGCGCAAGATGGAGACGGCGGGGATAAAGGCAGAATAGGCGAATCGCCAACAGCCGCTCCCACCAAGGATCGCAGGCCGGCTACTGCCTGCGATCCGCTCCCAGAGCCACTCTTGGCGCACCGCACAAAGTAAAAAGCAGGAAACAATCGGGGACACTGGAAAATCAAACCAGCGCGCCAGTCCCCCGGCGCCGCCCGCATCAAACCGGGTGATCCGGCTTGCCACCAGCCAGCACCGCGCGGCAGTTGCCAAATATCA
>JANOYK010000728.1:0-2384 GCA_031428855.1 Burkholderiales bacterium
TGTGGGTGACATGCTCGAAGGATTCCGCAAGCTGATGAAGCTGGCCGATTCACCCGAACACCTGGTGCCGGGGCACGACCCGCTGGTGCGCACGCTCTATCCCGCGTGGCAAGCAGGGGATACGGAAATTGTGCAGTTGCACAAGGCACCGCTGGCGCGGCTGGACCCGGCGACGCTGTAATCGTTGCGGTGACCTCTGGGAGAGCCGCTCGTATCAAGGGTTTCGGAAGGCATGCCAATGAAACCCGCTGCCACAGCCGGTCTTGGGGCTGCGGCCTGAAAATCTCATCGTGGCGCAAGCAATCCCTCGATTTTCCGCTAGCGCAATGGCGCAAAACGCGCTACGCTAAACGCCTGCGTTCGCACCCAGCCGCCTCTCACGCCGCCGTGCAGCGCCCTCGTTCAGCCTCCGACCGCGCCATCATGCATGCTCCGGATGTCAGCCAAACCGCCCTTGCCACGCCCCCGGCAGAGCGGCGGCATACGCAGTCAGACCGCCGTCTGACAGCCGAACGGCGTCTGGCGCGGCGCCTATGGCACCAGGCCAATGCGGACCGCCGCGCCAACGCGAGAGACCGCCGTCTGGCAATCGGGTTTGGCCGCGCGATTGCCGAGTTGGCGCAGGTCGAGCGAGAGTGCGCCGCCGCAGAGTCACGCTGGGCCGAGGCTAACGCGCTCTGGGCCGCCGCGTTGACCGCCTACGAGCAGGCCGAAGCGGCATGGAGTGAAGCGCGCGCAGAGCGCAGCCGCGCGCGTGCCGCCGTTGCCAAGGCGCAGATCCGTGTCGAAAAACTCAAACCTGTGTAACCGCGTTGCGCGCAGCCTTAGCCGCAGCGGAAGCGGCAGACCCGCAACATTCATCACCCTCCCCATCCCCTCCTGATGCCAGCGTTCCTGCAACCCGTGATTGACCCGTTTGCCGAGCGCCGCACGCGCCGCGCCGACCGCCGTGTGCCGGAGCGGGCCGCGCAATTTCACGGCATCGACCGGCGCACGCTGACACCCGACCGGCGTGATGCCATCGACACGATGGCAGACGCGCTGGCCGCATTGAGCCGCATCGAGTCCGAATGCAGCCACATCGACGTGGCGGCGGCGCACGCCGAAGCCGCCTGGAACCGCGCATCAGCCGACTACGAAAAAGCCGAAGCTGCCTGGAGTGAAATACGCGCCGACCGCAGCCGCAAGCGCGCGGCGCTGGTCAAGCTGCAGGCGCGGGTGGAGGAGCTGCAGCGCTCTTAACCTCGCTGCACGCCCGTCCCCCGGCGGGTGCCAGCGGCCCCCGCATGCATCACACCATCTTCGACACCCCGGTCGTCAACACGCTGCTGCGCGCAGGGTCTGTCGCGTTTCTGCGCCTCACCGGCTGGCGCGTCGAAGGCGCGCTGCCGGCCGGGGTGGCCAAATGCGTCCTTATCGCCGCGCCCCACACCAGCAACTGGGACCTGCCCTACACCCTGATGGTCGCATTTCAACTGCGCCTGCACATCTACTGGACCGGCAAGGCATCAATCTTCCGCTGGCCGTTTCGCGGCCTCATGATGTGGCTCGGCGGCATCCCGGTGCAGCGCGAGTCGTCCAACGATTTGGTAGCGGCATCGATTGCCGCAATCAAGGCCGCCGATGGCCGGTTGCAATTGGCCGTGCCGCCCGAAGGCACGCGCAGCAAAACGCGCTACTGGAAAACCGGCTTCTACTACATCGCGAAGACGGAAATTTTGGCGATTGCCAACCTGTGGGTGAAGGCGTGTCAGAAATGCGAATTCATTTCGGGCCGGGCTATCGCGTGTACTTTGCACCGTGCGGCAAAGAATGGGTGGTTCTCAAAGAATGGGTGGTTCTATTGGCGGGCGGTGACAAGGCCAGCCAGAACCAAGACATCAAGGCCGCGCTGAAACTGGCGCGCGAACTGTAGGAGATTGACATGGCATTAAAACTGCGCAAATGGGATAGCGCTGAACATCTCAAGACCGAGGATGACGTGGCCTTGTACTTTGAGGCCTGCCTCGAAGAGGCCGGCGACGATGCGGCCTTTATCGCTAAAGCGCTGGGCAACATCGCCCGCGCCCGTGGCATGACGCAACTGGCGAAAGAAACCGGCATGGGGCGCGAGAGTTTGTACAAGGCACTTTCCGGCGAGGGTAATCCGAGTTTTGCCACCATCCTAAAAGTGACGCGAGCGCTGGGACTGAAGCTGCACGGCGGAGCGGCGCACGCTTGAGGGTTGTTGCCGTGCGTGCTTGATGCCTCAATCAGAGGGCCAATTGGAATTGCACCATTCCAAATATTCAGCCACCGCCGCGTTAAGGGCGGGGCGCGGTTTATCTGCCTCGTCTACGGCAGAAAAGGATGCGCTCCAGTCTCGCAGCGATAAAGTCAACCTT
>JANOYK010000729.1:0-2065 GCA_031428855.1 Burkholderiales bacterium
AATGATCGGCGCGGTCGAGCGAGACAAAACTTTTCGGGTGCTTGGCGGCGAGATAAATTTCCTGCGCGTTGTGAATATCGACCGTGGTGTCCAGCGGCGAATGGAACACCAAGAGCGCACGTTTCAAATTGCTGATGCGCGCGGCGGGTGAGTGCGAGGTGATGTCGTCCAAAAACTGTTTGCGGATAGTGAATGCGCGCCCCGCCAGATTCACTTGGGCTGCGCCGTTTTGCGCAATCGCACCCGCTGTTGCACCGAATTGCTTTGCCACATGGGCCGGGTCAAACGGCGCACCGACGGTGGCGAGCGCGAGTGCTTCGGGAATGCGCTCTGCGGCCGCCAGCACCGCCGCGCCGCCGAGACTGTGCCCCACCAGAATGGCGGGCGCAGCGTGATGGGTGCGCAGCCAGGCGGCAGCGGCCACCAGGTCTTCGACGTTGGAGGAAAAGTTGGTGTTCGAAAAATCGCCCTCGCTGCCGCCCAGACCAGTGAAGTCAAAGCGCAGCACGGCGATATCCGCCTCCACCAGCGCCTTGGTGATGTAGGTGGCGGCCTTGGTCTCTTTGGAGCAGGTGAAGCAATGCGCGAACAGCGCGAAGGCACGTGGCGGCGCATCGGGCAGATCCAACCGCGCTGCCAGAAGCGCGCCGTGAGAACCGGGGAATTCGATTTTTTGGGCAGGCATGCTTCACTCCTTCAAAAATGGCGGTCGCTCCAGATGATACGTAGAATGCCTTACAGAGGTGAGAGCGGCGTGGTGCGTATGATGGCGCAGCGGAGTGTGCGCCGCCTGCGCGGCAACGTGAGGAGAAACGCCATGACGGAACAATTTGACGCCATCATCATCGGTGCCGGCCAGGCCGGCCCGGCGCTGGCTGAGCGTTGCGCGAAGGAGGGTCTGAAGACTGCGCTGATCGAGCGCCATCGTTTCGGCGGCACTTGCGTCAATGTGGGCTGCGTGCCGACCAAGACGCTGGTGGCGAGCGCGCGCGCGATCCACATGGCGCGGCGCGGGGCCGAGTTTGGCTTCGACGCCGGCGCGGTGCAGGTGGACATGCGCCGCGTCAAGGCGCGCAAGGACGGCATCGTCGGCCAGTCGAGCCGTGGCGTTGAGGCCTGGCTGCGCGGCCTCAAACACACCACGGTGCTGCAAGGCCACGCGCGTTTTACCGGGCCGCACACGCTTGATGTCGATGGCCGCGCACTCACAGCGGAGCGCATTTTTATCAACGCCGGCGGACGCGCTTTTACGCCGCCGATGCCGGGGCTGGCGGACGTGCCTTACCTCACCAACTCGACCATGATGGATGTCGATTTCGTGCCCGAGCATCTGCTCATCATCGGCGGCAGTTACATCGGGCTGGAGTTTGCGGCGATGTACCGGCGCTTCGGCGCGCGCGTGACGGTGATTGAGCGCTCCAACACGCTGCTGCCGCGTGAAGATGCGGACGTGACGGCGGGTATTCGCGCGATTCTCGAAGGCGAGGGCGTCGAAATTCGCACTGGTGCCGAATGCATTGGTTTGGGGAAAAGTGGTGGCGCCGGCGACGCAGGTGGACGCAGCGGCGGCAGCGCGCCTGCCGGCCGCATCCGCGTCGCGCTCGACTGCGGTGAAGGCGCGCGCAGCGTCGAGGGCAGCCACCTGCTCACAGCAGTAGGGCGCGTGCCCAACACGCACGACCTCGGCCTGGCCGCAGCCGGCATCGAGACCGATGCGCGCGGCTACATCAAAGTAGGTGACGATCTCGCCACCAGCGTGCCCGGCGTGTGGGCGCTGGGCGATTGCAACGGGCGCGGCGCATTCACGCATACGTCGTACAACGATTTCGAGATCGTTGCGGCGAACATGTTCGACCATGACCCGCGCAAGGTGAGCGACCGCATTCCCTGCTACGCCCTCTTCATTGACCCGCCGCTCGGCCGCATTGGCATGAGCGATGCCGAGGCCGCCAAATCAGGCCGCCGTGTGCTTGCCGCCAAAATGCCGATGACACGTGTCGGCCGCGCACGCGAGGCGGGTGAGACGCAAGGCTTCATGAAAATCGCGGTCGACGCAGACACGCGC
>JANOYK010000730.1:0-4511 GCA_031428855.1 Burkholderiales bacterium
CCGTTACGTGATGCACCGCCTGGTCGATGTGTTCGCGCTGCGCGCCATCTACGACCGCCACACGCGCCAGCACCATCAATACTTCACCGACAGCGAGCACACCATCAACAGCGTGCGCGAATTCCGCATCGTGTTTTTCCCGTGGCGCGTGCTGGCGGTGTTCGCCACGTCGGGTCTGCTGTTTGGCTGGATCGCCACCCAACTGGTCAATGCCAATGCGGGCTACATCCTGTTCATCACGATGGTGGCGCAGTACCTCACCTATGAGACGTTTCACTTCTGCTGCCATGTGCCGGAAAACTGGTTTGTGCGCAACGCGCCGTTCATCAATACCATCCGCCGCCATCACACCGCACACCACAATCAGGGGATCATGATGAAGTACAACATGAACCTCACGTTCCCGATTGCTGATTGGTTTATGCATAGCAGCGATGTCAAACGCGGCCTGTTTGGCACGCTGTTCAATGGCTACAGCAACCAGTACGTGCGTGAAGAATTGAAGCCGGTGATCGCGCGTTTTCGCCAGGAGTCGGCACCGGTCACGCTGGACGGCCCGGTGCTGACGCCGGAAGAAGAGCAGCGCCTGGCGCACGCGTAGTTCACGCATACGCCACGCACAAGCTACGCAAAAGCAGGACGCACGCCTCAGTGGGGTGCGCGCACGAGCAGTTTTTTCGCCAGGTTCCACGTGTGCCGGGTGTTGATGTGGCAGCGGGAACCGGCGGTTTGGGGTGTTCATCACGCAGTCACTACAACGCGAAGGAGACGAGCATGGAACGCAGAAAATTTCTGAGGGGCGCAGCACTTACGGCAGGTGCGGCAGGCGTAACGCTGGCGGCACCGGCGGTGCAAGCGCAGGGCGCATCGCACACCTGGAAGATGGCGACAGGCTGGGGTGGCGGACCGTTGATGGACATCGGCGCGAAAGCGTTTGCTGAAAAACTTGAACAGTTCTCGGGCGGGCGCATCAAGACCCAGGTATTCCCCGGCGGCGCATTAGGCAATGCACTCAAGGTGCCGGAGACGGTGAAGAACGGTGTCGCCGAAGTCGGCCACACCTGGATGGGTTACGACTGGGGCAAAGACCCCACCACCGTGCTGTTCGGCGGCTATGCCGGCTCGTTCGATACCGAGCGCATGCTGCACTGGATTTACGAAGCCGGCGGCATCGACATGCAGCGCAAGTTCCGTGAAGAGACCGAGGGCATCATCTCGATCCCGCTGTTCATTCGCACGGCCGAAGCGTTTTTGCATTCGCGCAAACCAGTCAAGACCCTGGCTGACCTCAAGGGCCTCAAGCTGCGCACGGCGGGCGCGTGGCTGGAGATGGCCAAGGGCCTCGGCGCGGCACCGGTCACCACCGCAGGCGGCGATGTCTACCCGATGCTGGAGCGCGGCGCGATTGATGCCACCGAGTGGGGCACGCTCTATGAAAACATTTCGATGGGTTTTCACAAGGTCGCCAAATACATCATCTACCCCGGCGTGCATCAGCCGACTGCGCCGTTCGAGCTGTGCATCAACAAGGATGCATGGGGCAAGCTGTCGGATGCCGACAAGAAATTGGTGGAGACGGTGGCCAAGCTGGTCACCTTTGAGACCTGGCTCAAGATCGGGCAGGAAGACGCCAAGGCGCTGGAGTTCTACAAAAAGGCCGGCAACACCATCATCGAGCTGGCACCTGAAGTGCAATACGCCGGGCGCAAAATTGGCCTCGACTGGGCTGAGAAAACTGCCAAGGAAGGCAAGTATCCGCATTTTGCCAAGGTGCATGAGAGCCAAAAGGAACTCGATGCCTTGTGGAAGGGCGCATCGGGCTGGCGCACGGTCAAGGTCAAGTCCTGAATCTGGCGCAGCGCAGACCCGAGCAATCAGGCATCCATCAACAAGGGAGCGCAACAATGGGACGCGCAAGCGCCTCATTGTTTTTTCAGCCAGATTTTTCAACCAGCGGGACATCGACTGCGCACACCTGGCGGCAGACGCACACCCGCCGGCTGGCGCGATCCAGGCCATGCACAGTAACCCCTCTCACTGGAGCGCTGCCTCTTGAACAGCTTCATCAAGAACATTGAACGCATCACCGGCAGCCTCGGCATCCTCGCCTCATTTGCGCTGGTGCCGCTGGTGCTGGCCACCTGCTACGAAGTTGTTTCGCGCTATGTGTTCGATGCGCCGACGATATGGGCCTATGAGGTCGGCTACATCCTGACCGGCTCACACTTTCTGCTCGGCATGGCCTACACCCTGCAATGCGGCGAGCACATCCGCATCGACATTTTCAGCGGCAAATTTACCGAGCGTACGCGCGCGGTGATCGATCTCGCCGCCTACACCATCATTCTGCCGTTGATGCTGTGGCTCACCTACGCCCTGTTTGGTCATCTGGTCACTGGCTACACGCGCAACGAACACAGCGGCCAGTCGGCGATGAATCTGCCAGTGTGGCCGTTTCGCATTGTGTTTCTGGTGGCGTTTACGCTGCTGGCGTTGCAGATTGTGGCCGAGATCATCAAGACGGTGCGCCGCCTCAAACGGGCGTCAGCATGATCGACGTCCTGCCCTTCTTCATGCTGCCAGTCGCGTTCACGCTGATGTTCCTCGGCATCCACGTCGCGTTTGCGATGATGATGACTGCCGTGATGTTCGGCCTGGTGATCTTCGGCAACAAGGTGATCTTCCAGTTCATCGAAAAGATCGAAGACATTTCGTCCAACTTCGTGTTTGCCGCCGTGCCGCTGTTTGTCTTCATGGGCTCGATGCTGGAGAAATCCGGCATCGCCGACAAACTGTTCGAGGCGATCCATATCTGGACCCGGCGTCTGCCCGGCGGCCTCGCGCTCGCCACCATCAGCATGTGCATCATCTTCGCGGCGTCCTCCGGCGTGATCGGAGCGACCGAATCGGTGGTGGGCCTGCTCACCATCCCGATCATGCTGCGCTACAAGTACGACAAGCCGCTGATCTCGGGGACGATCTGCGCAGGCGGCTCGCTTGGCACCATCATCCCGCCGTCGGTGGTCGCGGTGGTGATGGGGCCGCTCGCCAATGTGTCGGTCGGCGATTTGCTCTACGGCATGGTGTTCCCCGGCCTCATCATGGCGGGGCTGTATCTGATCTACATCTTCGTGCTCTGCACCATCAAGCCCGAGATGGGCCCGCGCATTCCGCCCGAGCCGGGTGATCCGAGCTTCACTGAGAAACTGTGGATCAGCACGCGCAATCTGGTGCCGCCGCTGTTCATGATTTTCGCGGTGTTGGGTTCTATCCTGTTTGGCTGGGCCTCACCGACGGAAGCCGCAGCGATTGGTGCGCTCGCGTCGGTCGGCTTGACGATCCTCTATGGCCGCTTCAAATGGGCCGGCCTGTACGACGCGCTCATCAAGACTCTCAAAATCACCACCATGATTATGACGGTGCTGCTGGCCGGCACGCTGTTTACCGGCGTGTTCATCGGCGGCGGCGGCATCAACACCGCCAACATCCTTATCAACAAAATGGCGCTGTCGCCGTGGATGCTGCTCTCGTTGATGATGTTCATCATCTTCATCGCCGGGTTTTTCCTCGACTGGATTTCGATTGTGCTGATCTTTGTGCCGCTGTTCACGCCGCTCATCAAGACGGCGGGGTTTGATCCGGTCTGGTTTTGCATTTTGTTTTTAATCATGATCCAGACCTCCTACCTCACCCCGCCAATGGCCCCGGCGATTTTTTATCTGCGCGCCGTCGCCCCGGTCGATATCACCATCAGCCATATGTACAAAGGCGTGGTGCCGTTCATCATTTTGCAGTGCGTGACGTTGGTGATCGCGATGGTGTTTCCGCAACTGGTCACCTGGTTGCCGAGCGTGATGCTCAATTTCAAGTGAAGGAGAGTCCGCCATGACCCCCGAACAAATTCTCGCCATCCCCCCGCGTGTGCTGACGCAATCGCAGCGCGAGTCGTATTTTTCCGAGGGCTACATCCTGCTCGAAGCCATCATCGGCAGCGAATGGATCAACAAGCTGCGTGACGCCACTGACGAAATGATCGAGCGCAGCCGCAAGGTCACCAAATCAGACACGATTTTTGATCTGGAGCCAGATCACCGCCCGGACAGCCCGCGCCTGCGCCGCGTCTCCAACCCGACTGAACATCACCCGGTGTTTTGGGACTACGTGAATAAATCAGTCATGCCCGACGCGGTGGCCGATCTGGTCGGGCCGGATGTCAAGTTTCACCACTCCAAACTCAACTTCAAATGGAAGCAGGGCGGCGAGGAAGTGAAATGGCACTACGACATTTCGTTCTGGCCACACACCAATTACTCGCCGGTCACCATCGGCACCTATCTGTACGATTGCGGCATGGGGCAGGGGCCGCTCGGCGTGATCCCCCAGAGCCATCTGCTCGATGACCCCATGCTCAGTCAATACGACGAACAGGGCCGCTGGGTCGGCTGCTTGTCTGAGCGTGATGTCGCGCGGCTCAATCCGCAACGCGCGGTCTACCTCACCGGCCCGGCCGG